>JAGQTW010000395.1 GCA_020438785.1 Mycobacterium sp.
CAGCGCGACGAACCGTTCGGCGACCACGGCCGCACCACCTCCGGGGTCTGAGGATGAGCGAGCCCATCACCCGGATGACCGCGCGATCGGTGGTGCTCAGCGTGCTGCTCGGCGCGCATCCAGCGTGGGCCAGTGCCGGCGAATTGGTGCGGCTGACCTCCGATTTCGACATCCGGGAGCCGACGCTGCGGGTGGCGCTGACCCGGATGGTCGGTGCCGGTGACCTGGTGCGCTCGGCGGACGGCTACCGGCTCTCGGATCGGCTGCTGGCCCGCCAGCGCCGCCAGGACGCGGTGCTCAACCCGCACACCCGCGCCTGGAACGGCATCTGGACCACGCTGGTCATCACCACCGTCGGCACCGAAGCCCGAACCCGGGCGGCGCTGCGGAACACCCTGTCCGACAGGCGATTCGGCGAACTGCGCGAAGGGGTCTGGCTGCGCCCGGACAACCTCGATGACACGCTGCCCGAGGATATCCTCGACCGGGTCCGGGTGCTGCACGCCCGCGACGACGACCCGGCCGGTCTGGCGGCGCGGCTGTGGGACCTGCCCGCCTGGTCGCAGACCGGTCATCGGCTGCTCGACGAGATGGCCGCGGCCCGTGATGTTCCCGGCCGGTTCACCGCCGCGGCCGCGGTGGTGCGCCACCTGCTCACCGACCCGGTGCTGCCCGAGGAACTGCTGCCGGACCGCTGGCCCGGGGCGAAGCTGCGGGCGGCCTATCAGAACTTCGCCGCGGAATTGACTGCCCGGCGAGACGAGGAATTGATGGAGGCGAGATGAGTTCGGTGCGAGTCGAGAAGAACGGCGCGGTGACAACGGTGATCCTCGACCGCCCGCACGCCCGCAACGCCGTCGACGGACCCACCGCGATGGCACTGTTCGAGGCGTTCACCGAGTTCGATGCCGACGAGTCGGCCTCGGTCGCGGTGCTGTGGGGCGATCACGGAACCTTCTGTGCCGGAGCCGATCTCAAGGCGATCGGCACACCGAACACCAACCCCGTCCACCGGCCTCGCGTGGGGGTTACCGCGCCCGGGCCGATGGGCCCGAGTCGCATGGTTCTCTCCAAACCGGTGATCGCCGCGGTCAGCGGATACGCCGTAGCCGGCGGCCTCGAGCTGGCGGTGTGGTGTGACCTGCGCGTCGCCGAGGAGGACGCCGTGTTCGGGGTGTTCTGCCGGCGCTGGGGTGTGCCGCTGATCGACGGCGGCACCGTGCGGCTGCCGCGGCTGATCGGTCACGGCCGCGCGATGGACATGATCCTGACCGGCCGGGCCGTCGCCGCCGACGAGGCGTTGGCCATCGGTCTGGCCGACCGGGTGGTCCCGAACGGACAGGCCCGCCGGGCCGCCGAGGAGTTGGCCGCCGAGCTGGCCGCTCTGCCGCAGGGCTGCATGCGGTCCGACCGGCTGTCGGCGCTGCACCAGTGGGGGCACTCGGAGGCCGAGGCAATGGACTTCGAGTTCGGCAGCCTGTCGGCGGTGTCCGCCGAATCACTCGAAGGCGCACAGCGTTTCGCCAAGGGCGCGGGCCGGCACGGATCCAAGGCTTAACCGGCGGCGGTCACGACATCCGCCACCGCTCCCACGCGGCCTGCTTCGAAGTCCCCGATATCTCGGCCACCTGACTCCACGAATTCGATGCCGCCAACAGCCGGGCCGTGTCGCCGACCCGTTCACCGACATACGCCACGACGCGGAGCAATTCGGCGAAACCCTCCCGGGTGCCGCGCGCGCTCAGTTCATCGGTGATCCGAAAGATGAGCGCCGCCATCTCACTCTCGCTCAACCGGTCGAGGGATAGCGCGGGTTCTTCGGCCATCAGCGGATTGTAACCGCGTCAGGCCGCCGGGACGTCAAGGCGCACTTCGGCATCCGCCGATTCGAACGACCGAGTCCAGCTGGTGCCCGGCCATCGATAGTGCACGTCGCCGGAATCCGGTCGATAGTCGGCGGTGTAGAGCGTGCCGAATCCGTTGGCGTAGTCGTCGCTGCGCAGGGGCTCGCGCAAGAACTCCCGGGCAACGACGTCCGGGTGGGGCTGCCTTGCCAGCAGTTCGAGGATGTGGGTCTGACGCTCGAGGCTGCGAAAGCGCTTCGCATGCGCGGGATCCTCCGGGTCATCGAATCGGTGGTTGGTGGCCACCGGCACTGCTCGCACTTCCGGTGCTCGACCCGGCGCCACGTAGGCCGTGCAGGTCTCTCCGCCGCGGTCGGTCAGGGTCAGGTTGTAGGACATCGAAATCGGCAGTCGGGACAGCGTGGTCACGGCCTCCGATGTGGTTCCCGCGACTTCCAGGAGATAGCGAACGATCAGCGGGATGCCGAAACCGGGCCCGGCGCCCTTGGCGCCGCCGAACGTCAGGGAGACGGCGAGTCCGTCGGAGTTCATCCCATCCAGCAACCCCCAGAGACAGTCGCTGGTACCCAGCACGGCGCGATCGGCGAACCGGGTGGACATGACGACTTGTTCGAACAGGTCGGGGTGGTAGTCGTAGTTGCGGATCAGCGCGCGGGCACCGGTATCGACCGCAACCTGCGAGCACGCGGGGGCGAAGGCGGGCATGTTCCAGTGCGTGAGCATGGCCGCGGTCGTCGAGTCACCGCCCGCGAGCGCGACCAGGTGCCGCCAGATCGGATGCAGTTCGGGCATGTGCCTGCGCAGGGCCGCTTCCGCTTCCTTGACGGTCGGACGCCGGCCGGTATCGGGACGGAGATACCACCGTCGGTACTGGGGCCACGTCGCGTTGTAGACCGCGCGCCATCGCGGACCCGGGACGTCCTCGCGGAAGGCATGCAGGCTGATCGATTGAACCGTCATGCGTCAAGATTTACCTGACGAAGCGGTAAGCGTCAAGAAATCCTTGACGATGGGCCGGCCCTCGTCGGCAACAGACGTCAGCCCTTGTTGATCGTGTTGCCCGAGCCCAGGTTGTTGACCTTCGGGTCACCGGCCTTATAGGTGACGGTGTTGTTCAACCCGACGACGGAGAGTTCCTTGCCGATGTTGTCGAACACGATCTTGTTGTCGGCGCCGCCGATGTTGACCGACGCGCACGTACCCTTCACCGTCAGGGTGTTGTTCGAGCCGCCCACATTCAGCGACTTGCCGTCGGCGCAGTCGATGTCCGCGGTGGTGCCGAACGAGCCGTAGTTGATGGTGTTGCCCACCTCCACCTGAGCACCGGACTTGCCGGCCGTCGCGGTCGGGGAGGTGGTGTCGCTGCTGTTGGAACCGCAGCCCGCCAGGGCCGCCGCCACTGCGACCGCGCCGATTCCGGCCGCCAGGGTGGGGGAGTGCATCCGCATGTTGTCCTCTGCTTACTCTCGGGCGTTCCGACGCCGGAACGCGGTCGGAAATTGGTCCGCCACCTATTCGCCGTCGTCCGAGCCTACGTGTGAACGCACCGGCCGGGGGAGGACTTCGGTGCGGCCCGACGACGGGGGAACGGGCGCGGCGGGCCCACCGGCGCGTCAACTAGTGTTGTTTGCCGATCAACACTGCGGTCAACGCGGGGACACAGTTTCGGAAAGGCGACCCCATGACACCTCGGCCGGATGCGGAGTCGGCCGGTGGCCGCACCCGCGCCCCCGGCCGGCCGTCGGCCCGGTCGTCCAAGCTCAGCCGCGACGTCATCGTCAACGCTGCGTTGAGCTTCCTGGACCGCGAGGGCTGGGACGCGCTGACCATCAACGCCCTCGCCACCCACCTCGGCACCAAGGGCCCGTCGCTGTACAACCACGTCGACAGCCTCGACGACCTGCGCCGCACGGTGCGCATGCACGTCATCGACGACATCCTGCAGATGCTCAACGCGGTGGGCCAGGGCCGCACCCGCGACGACGCCGTGATGGCCATGGCCAGCGCCTACCGCAGCTATGCGCACCACCACCCGGGCCGGTACTCCGCTTTCACCCGCACCCCACTGGGCGGTGACGACGACCCCGAGTTCACCGCGGCCTCGCACGCCGCCGCCGCCCCGGTGATCGAGGTGCTGGCCTCCTACGGCATGGACGGCGACGACGCCTTCTACGCGGCCCTGGAGTTCTGGGCGGCGCTGCACGGCTTCGTGCTGCTGGAGATGACCGGGGTGATGGACGAGGTCGACACCGACGCCCTGTTCTCCGACATGGTGCTGCGGCTGGCCACCGGTATGGCGCACCGCAACGCGGGCGGCTGACGGCCCGGTTGCGAACCCGCGCCGCCATTCACGCGTTGACCTGCAGTAAGGCCGTGTAGAAGCCCCGTACACCGGGTTTGGTCGGGCGTGTGCAGCCTGGTATTGTGAAGGCTCGTGCCTGGCCGATAAGGCGCTTGCGGGTTACCCATGCGCGCACGCCGGGCCAATTCGCATGTCGTGACCCACGGGAAATGCAACGGATTTTCCTGGGCCGCGGTGCGTGCGACACGCCCGGTCGCGGGGGACGCGACGGGGCGAAAACTGCAGTACAGAGACTTGAAAACGCTGAAAGACGACGAGAGACAGAAAGCCGGTAGATGCCAACCATTAACCAGCTGGTCCGCAAGGGCCGCCGGGACAAGATCGCCAAGGTCAAGACGGCGGCCCTGAAGGGCAGCCCGCAGCGCCGCGGGGTGTGCACCCGCGTTTACACCACCACCCCGAAGAAGCCGAA
>JAGQTW010000396.1 GCA_020438785.1 Mycobacterium sp.
CGGGCGGTCAGCTTGCCCTTGGCGTGGGTCCTCTCGACGGCGGCCTCACCGACCGGATGCAGCGTCTCCTCGGAGCGCTTGCGCAGATCGGCCAGCTTGCCCGCCGTGGTGTGGATGTCGATCGTGTGCTCGGCGGCCGGTTCCGTAACGCTCGTCATGGGTGTCGATGGTATCGGCAACCTTAAGGAGGCGCTAAGGGCACCTTGTTGTCGTGTTGGCGCCTTGCCAACCCGCCCGTCGTGCCGTAGGAGAAGAAGCCATGGGATACCCGGAGAACGTGCTGGCCGAGGATGAGCAGGTCGTGCTGCACCGGCATCCGCATTGGAAGCGGCTGATCGGGCCGGTGCTGGTGCTGCTCATCAGCACCGCCGTCGCGGCCTTCGTCGCCGCGCTGGTCACCAACACCGGCTGGGAGCCGACGGCCAAGAGGGTGCTCTACGGGGTCATCGCGGCGGTCTGGCTGGTGCTGATCGGCTGGCTGACGGTGTGGCCGTTCTTCTCCTGGCTGACAACGCATTTCGTCATCACCGACCGGCGGGTGATGTTCCGGCACGGGCTGCTGACCCGGTCGGGTATCGACATCCCACTGGCGCGCATCAACAGCGTCGAATTCCGGCACGGTCTGCTCGACCGGATGGTGCGCACCGGAACCCTGGTCATCGAGTCGGCGTCGCAGGATCCCCTGGAGTTCCACGACATTCCGCGCGTCGAGCAGGTGCACTCACTGCTGTATCACGAAGTCTTCGACACCCTGGGTTCGGAGGAATCGCCCAGCTGACGAAGGGCGCGCCGCCCGCGGCGGCGCAGCGGGGTGACGTTCTCGCCCAGGTGCGCCTCGTACTCGTCCTCGAGCGACTCGGCCAGCCCGCCGCCGGTCAGCGTGGACTCCAGCGCCCGCTCGGTGCTGCGCGCGGCCTCGTCGGGGAACACCCAGCGGCGGAACGCCCAGAACCGGAATGCCATCTGGAGCAGGTTGCCGATGATGTAGGCGGAGATGAAGTCGGCGATGTTCTCGATGGTCAGCGACACGTGCGGCACCCGCAGTTCCAGCACGTAGCTGGAGAACCAGAGTGGGGCCATGCTCAGCAGCACGCCGACGCCGCTGAACGCGAAGAACAGCAGCGCCTCGTGGTGGCGCTCGCGGCCGCCGCGGTCGCGGAAGCTCCACTCCCGGTTGAGCACGTAGGAGGCGATCACGGCGACGATGCCGGAGATCACCTTGGCGGTGACCGGCTTGGGCTCGAGGATCGTCAGCTTCAGCGTGTAGAAGATCGCCGAGTCGATGACGAACGTCGTGGCGCCGACGATCGCGAACTTGATGAGCTCGTGATGCCGCTCGGCGAAGGGCCGGATCGGTCGGGGCAACCGAGCGATCGTGGCATCAGCGAAAGACACAAGGGGCAAGTCTACGGAAGCGGCCGCAGGTGTGCGTAGTTCCGCAGGTCTGACACCATGATGGCCGTGCCCAACACGCCCGAGGCCCCCGTCGTCGCGATGGTCGGTGGCGGGCAGCTGGCCAGGATGGCCCACCAGGCCGCCATCGCCCTAGGTCAGAGCCTGCGGGTGCTCGCCGCGAGCCCGGACGACCCGGCGGCTCAGGTCAGCCCCGAGGTGGTGATCGGCGAGCACACCGACCTGGACGCGCTGCGCCGCGCCGCGGCCGGCAGCGCCGCACTGACCTTCGACCACGAGCACGTGCCGACCCACATGTTGGAGACCCTGGTGGCCGAGGGCGTGAACGTCGCCCCGCCGCCGGCGGCGCTGGTGCACGCGCAGGACAAGCTGGTGATGCGCCGGCGGCTGGCGGCACTGGGCGCCCCGGTGCCGCGGTTCACGGCCGTGGAGAGCGTCGATGACGTCGACGCGTTCGCGGCCGCCATCGGTGGTCCGGTTGTGGTCAAGACGGTGCGCGGCGGCTACGACGGCCGCGGGGTGGTGCTGACCCGCGACATCGCCCAGGCCCGCGAGGTGGTGGCCGGCTACCTGGCCGACGGGGTGGCGGTGCTGCTCGAGGAGCGGGTCTCGATGCGCCGCGAGCTGTCGGCCCTGGTGGCGCGGTCGCCGTTCGGGCAGGGCGCCGCCTGGCCGGTGGTGGAGACCGTGCAGCGCGACGGCATCTGCGTCACCGTGCTGGCGCCCGCGCCCGGGCTGTCCGGGGAACTGGCCGCCGAGGCCGAGCAGCTGGGGCTGCGGCTGGCCGACGAGCTGGGCGTGGTCGGCGTGCTGGCGGTCGAGCTGTTCGAGACCACCGACGGAGCGCTGCTGGTCAACGAGCTGGCGATGCGTCCGCACAACTCCGGGCACTGGACCATGAACGGCGCGGTCACCAGCCAGTTCGAGCAGCATCTCCGGGCGGTGCTGGACTACCCGCTCGGCGACACCCGGGCGATCGCGCCGGTGACCGTGATGGCCAACGTGCTCGGGGCGCCGGAGACGCCGGCGATGGCGATGGACGAGCGGCTGCACCATCTGTTCGGCCGGATTCCCGACGCGAACGTGCACCTGTACGGCAAGGGCGAGCGGCCCGGGCGCAAGATCGGCCACGTGAACATCCTCGGCGGCGACGGTTCCGACGTCGGGATCGTTCGTGAACGCGCCGAACGGGCGGCACACTGGTTGTCGCACGCAGTGTGGAGCGACGGATGGGACGGGCATGCCTGACAGACCCTTGGTGGGCGTGATCATGGGCAGCGACAGCGA
>JAGQTW010000397.1 GCA_020438785.1 Mycobacterium sp.
ATGCCGCTGGTGGACTTCTTCTCCCGCGGCGGCTCGCTGAAGTCCTCCTGGTACGGCGACTGCCTGCCCGAGCGGGACTTCCCAACCCTGATCAGCCTGTACCGGCAGGGCCGACTGCCGCTGGAGAAGTTCGTCTCCGAGCGGATCGGCCTGGACGGGATCGAGGAGGCCTTCCACAAGATGCATGCCGGCGAGGTGCTGCGATCGGTGGTGGTGCTGTAGTGCCCGGCATCGAGCGGGTGGTCACCCACGGCACCTTCGAACTCGACGGCGGCAGTTGGGAAGTCGACAACAACATCTGGATCGTCGGCGACGATTCCGAGGTGATCGTCATCGACGCGGCGCACGACGCCAGGGCGATCGAGGACGCGGTCGGCAATCGGCATGTCGTCGCGGTGGTGTGCACCCACGGCCACAACGACCACATCACCGTGGCACCGCAGCTCAGCAAGGACTTTGACGCGCCGATCCTGCTGAATCCCGCCGACACCATGCTGTGGGAGATGACGCACGGGGACAGGGGTTTTCGCGCGATCGAGGACGATCAGGTACTCAAGGCCGACGGTATCGAGTTGCACGCCATCGCGACGCCCGGCCACTCCCCCGGTTCGACCTGCCTGTACGCCCCGGCGCTGGGCGCGGTGTTCTCCGGGGACACCCTGTTCCAGGGCGGCCCGGGCGCGACCGGACGGTCGTTCTCCGACTTCCCGACCATCCTCGGCTCGATCAGGGACAAGCTGGGCAGGCTGCCCGCCGACACCGTGGTCTACACCGGCCACGGGGACAGCACCCGCATCGGCGACGAGCTGGTGAACTACGACGAGTGGGTGGCCAGGGGCCACTGAGGAAGTGGCCGGTCAGCAAGAGCCACTGATTACGGCGCCGTCGCGTCGCTGCGCGGGTCGACGAGGATCTTCGCGTGCGTCTCGGGGTCACCGAGCGCCTCGAACGCGGCGGCTACCCCGTCGAGCCCCACCTTGCCGGTCACCAGCGGTGTGGCGTCGAGCTTGCCGTCGGCCAGCATGTGCAGGGTGTCGCGGAACTCCAGTGGCGTGTAGGCGAAGACGAAGCGCAGGTCGATCTCCTTGCCGCCGGCCAGCGCCGGGCGGAACCGATCGGGACTCATGCAGACACCCACGACGACCACCCGCGAGCTCAGGGGCGCGGCCGCGATGATCCCGTCGATCAGTCCCGGCACGCCGACGCATTCGAAGATCACCGGCCGCTTCGGTCTGGCGGCGCCGAGGGCGTCGGCGGCGCGGTACACGTGCTGCCACCCGGGCAGCTTGCGCAGCTTGTCCATCGAGCCGACCGCGAGGTCAGCCAGACCCGAGAAGTCGGTCACGATCCCCTTGCCTGCCGCCTTGTCGTAGGGCGAGTCCACCTTCGGGTCCACCACGATGTCGGCACCGCACCGGGCGGCCAGAACGCGCCGGCCCGGTGAGAAGTCGCTGGCCACGATGGTCCCGACGCCACGCGCCTTGAGTTGGCAGATGACCGCCAGCCCGACCGGCCCGCATCCGATGACGATCGCCGTGTCCCGCTTGGCGATCTCGCTGCGCCGCACGGCGTGTAGCGCAACCGCCATGGGCTCGGTGAGCGCCGCGATGTCCATCGACAGCCCGTTGGGCACCGGGAACGTCATCGAGGCCTCCACGAGAACCTGTTCGGCGTACCCGCCCGGCGCGAAGGGTGAGAGCCCGGTCAGCTGGACCCCACCGTGCGAACGCACCATCGGGAAAGACACCACCCGGGTACCGATCTTGAAAGCCTTGGCGGCCTTGGCGCCCCGCTCGGCCACCACGCCGGAGAACTCGTGCCCGAAGATGGTAGGGGTGTCACCGCGCATGCCGTCCGGGTAGCCGGTCTCTTCGAAGATCTCGGCCAACTCGTCGGCGTGGTCCTTGGCGTGCAGATCCGAACCGCAGATCCCGCAACTGGCCACGTCGAGCACCAGCTGGCCCTCGCCGGGCCGCGGGGCGGGCACATCGACCACCGACAACGTCGCGTTGACACAGCTGACAGCCTTCACGTCCGCCGAGTCTAGCCCCGCAGAATCCGGCGCTTCTCGGCCTCGAACTCCGCTTCGGTCAGCGCCCCGGAATCCCGCAACGCGGCAATGGTTTTCAGCTGCTCCAATCGGACACCCTGATCGGTCGGCGTGAACGGGTCGGCGGGCGCGATCGACGCTGGGAGATCCTGCAGCGCGACGCCCGGCGATCCTCGGCCCTGGAGCCGTTTGAGCACCCGGGACATGACCACGTCGAGCACCCCGACCCCGAACATCGCGGCGAACACGTAGTGCAGGTAGTCGTAGTCGCTCTCGTGGCCGAACGCCAGCCGCGGGTTGATGTAGCCGTCGACGTCGCCGCCGGTCCGTACCCGATAGAGGCCGGCAACCGGGACCTGGGCGGTCCAGATCCGCATGTGCACGTCGTTGTTGAAGCTCGTTGTGGCGCCGTGGTCCTCGGTGAGGACCGGGTCGGGCGCACCCGGCGGCGGGTCGATGCCGAGTGTGAGGGGCGGGTACCGGAATGAGCTCGACGGCGCGCTGGTGACCTCGGTGTGGAAGCTGATCGTCATCGCACCGGCGGGCAGCTGCACCTGACCGGCGCCGGGGATGGGGACCTCGCCATAGGCGTCGAACTCGTCGAGGACGAACGCATTGAGGGTCATGACGACGAGGAATCCGATACCGCCGACGAGCATCGTCAGGACGCCGGTCGCGGCCATGATGCGCGGGGCGGTCCAGGTGCCCTTCATGGCCGGAAGTGTGTCATGCGGGGTGTTGCGCGGACGCCCCGATCAGCCAGGTGGTCAGCCCGGTTTGCAGACCTTCGCGGAAGCGACACCCCGGGTCGGGGAAATCGAGTTCCTCCATCGCCTGCCGGACCGCCTCGGTGGGCACCGAGAAGGGGTACATCCCGGCCGCCAGCGTCAGGATCGCCTCGCCGATGAAGCCGGTGAACTCCGCGGGCAACCAGGGCAGCTGCGCGCCGACCAGTTCGGAGAGCGCGGTGATGTTCGCCATGGCGCGCAGCTTGAAGTCGCGGGCGAACTCGACCGAGATGTTGCGTTCCAGTACCCCGGCCATGGCGCCGAGCAACTCGCACATCAACCGCCGGGCGGCCAGCGTCTCGGCGATCGTGGTCGCGATCCGGATCTCGTTGGTGTAGCCGGGTTTCCGGGCGCGTGGCCGGCCCAGTGCGTCGCCCAACTCGGCCAGCCAGTCCCGGCATTCCTCGTCGAGGAGTTCCAGGAAGATCGCTTCGCGACTGTCGAAATAGCGCAACACGTTGGACTTGGCCAGCCCGACGCCCTCACTGATGTCGCGCAGGGTGACCTCGTCGACCCGTCGGTCCGCCAGTGCCGTGCGGGCGGCCGCCAGGATCGCGCATCGCCGGGCGGCCAGTTGCTCGGGCCGGCGGGCGCGCTGGAACGTCGACGTCACGCCGCACAATTTAGCAGACCTTCGTTCTCTTGTTATCAGACCGTTGTTCTGTTACTGTCGCCGGCATGGCTGACCTCACCCTCACCGTTCCCGATCTGTCCGGAAAACTCGCCGTCGTCACCGGCTCCAACAGCGGACTGGGCCTGGGCGTATCCCAGCGCCTGGCCGCCGCGGGCGCCGACGTGGTCATGGCGATCCGCAACCGCGCCAAGGGCGAGGCCGCGGCCGCCGAGATCCGCGCCGCCGTCCCGGACGCGAAGCTGACCCTCAAGAGCATCGATCTGTCCTCGCTGGCCAGCGTCGCCGCACTCGGCGAGGAACTGAACGCCGAGGGACGACCGATCGACATCCTGGTCAACAACGCCGGGGTGATGCAGCCGCCCGAGCGGGACACCACCTCCGATGGCTTCGAGTTGCAGTTCGGCGCCAACCACCTGGGCCACTTCGCGCTCACCGCGCACCTGCTGCCGCTGCTGCGCGCCGCCGGCAACGCCCGGGTGGTGTCGCTGAGCAGCCTGGCCGCGCGGCTGGGCGGCATCAACTTCGACGACCCCAACTTCGAGCGTTCGTACTCGGCCAACGCCGCCTACTCACAGTCCAAGAGCGCGACGCTGATGTTCGCCCTCGAACTGGACCGGCTCAGCCGCCGGCACGGGTGGGGGTTGATGTCCAACGCCGCGCACCCGGGCTTGTGCAAGACCAACCTGCAGATCAGCGGTCCCTCGCACGGCCGGGCCAAGCCCACCGCGCTGGCGCGGTTCTACCAGTTCAGCTGGCGCTATATGCCGTTCATGTGGCAGGAGGTCGACGAGGGCATCCTGCCGGTGCTCTACGCGGCGGTCGATCCGCACGCCCGCGGCGGGGTGTTCTACGGACCGACCGGTTTCTACGAGATGGCCGGCGGCGGCGTGGCCGAGGCGAAGGTGCTGCCCCGCGCGTCGGATCCGGAAGCCGGCCGCCGGCTGTGGACCCTGTCCGAACGGCTCACCGGGGTCGGTTATCCCGACAATTGAGAACCGGGCGACTACCGTCACCTGCTGACGATAAGGAGGTCGCCATGTCCCCTGAGGAAACCCGGCCTGCCGGCGGTGCGGTAGGTCGCTTCGCGCTGCGCTACTGGCTGGCCATCCTGCTGGTCGGCCTGGCCGCGGTGTTCATCGGGCAGAACCGCGATCGCAAGCAGGTGCACATTCTGTGGATCACCGTGGAGTCGCCGATGTGGCTGCTGCTGACCGCGATGCTGGCCATCGGCATCGTCGTCGGCCTGCTGCTGCATCGGCGCCGCCGGAACTGACGGTGCCCGAATCCAGTTTCGTGGTGCGTCCACAACCCATGGACAGCGCCACCTACTCCGCCTCCTCGCGCCTGCAGGCGGCCGGATTGCAGCCCGCCATAGCGCTTTTCGAGGATGCCGCGCGCAGCGTGCCGTTGCCCCGGGCGCCGCAGCCGATCGCGATCGCCGACTATGGCGCGGCGAACGGATACAACTCGCTGCTGCCGGTCAACACCGCGATCCGGGTGCTGCGCGGGCGAACCCGCTCCGACCGGGCCATCCTGGTCGTCCACACCGATGTCGCGGAGAACGACTTCAGCGCCCTGTTCGCCACCCTGGCCGACGACCCGGACAGCTACCTGAAGAAGGAGCAGGCGGTCTTCGCATCGTCCGTCGGCCGCTCCTTCTACCAACAGATCCTGCCGGCGAACAGCATTGCGCTGGGCTGGAGTTCGTGGGCCGTGCACTGGCTGAGCCGGATACCGATGCCGGTGCCGGACCATGTGCAGGTGTCCTACAGCGCCGATGATGAGGTGCGGCGCGCCTACGCCCGGCAGGCCGCCGAGGACTGGCATGAGTTCGTCGCGTTCCGCGGCCGCGAACTGGCCCCCGGCGGCCGGCTCGTGGTGCTGGCCATGGCCATGGAGCCCGACGGTGGTTCGGGTTACCGCGCCGCCTTCGGCGCCGTCGTGGCCGGACTGCGCCGACTGGTCGACGACGGTGTCATCACCGCCGAGGAGGCCCGCCGCATGTCGGTGCCCTCGATGGCCCGCGACGAGAAGGACTTTCGGGCTCCGTTCGCCCCGTCCGGGCGGTTCGAGGGGCTCTCGATCGAGCACCTCGAACTGTTCAACGCCGAGGATCGGTTCTGGGCGCAGTACCGGCTGGACAACGACGCGTCGGCCTTCGCCGCGAAGTGGGCCGGGTTCCTGCGGGCCGCCATCTTTCCGTCGCTCGCCGCCGCCCTCGACGGCGGCGTCGGCGATGCCCGCGCGGCGGGGTTCGTGGAACGACTCGAGGCGTTGGTGGCGACCGAACTGGCCGGGGCGCCCGAACCGATGATCATTCCCCTGGCCAAGCTGGTCCTGGCCAAACGGACGACCGGCTCAGCCTGACGCCGACGGCAGCGGCAGCAACTGCGCCAGGCCGGGAATCTTCGGGATCGGTGGGATGGCCGGGATCAGCGGCCCGGGCTGGAAGGTCGGCGGCGGTGCGACGGTGGCGGTTTCGGTGACCGGCGGCGCGGTCGAGACCGCCGTGCTGGTGACCGTCTCGGTGACCGGGGGCGGTGGCGCCTCGGTGCTGACCGGCGGCGGGGCAGCCGCGGTGGCGGCGGGCGGCGCCTGAACAACCCGGGTCGGGGCGGCCGCCGGGGCCTGCGTGGCCTGGTTCTGCAGGGGCGCGGACGGTGGGTTCGCCGGCGCCTCGGACGGCGGCGCGGTCTGCGGCGACGGCGACGGGGCGGTGCTGATGCTCGGGGCGGGGGCGGCCGGGGCGGCGCTGCCGTCCTGCTCGA
>JAGQTW010000398.1 GCA_020438785.1 Mycobacterium sp.
CCGGGGAAGCGGTCCGGCGGGCAGTGGTGCGACTCGATCAGCGTCACGCCGAACGGGCCGAGGTTCAGCGTCTCGCCCGGAGTCGCGACGACGATGCCATCGGACGAAAGGCCATGTCCGCGTGCGACGTTCGCCGCCGACTCACCGCCGACCAGCCGGGCCCCGGTGCGGCGGGCGACCGCGGCGGAGTCCAGTACATGGTCGTAGTGGGTGTGTACCGGCAATACCGCGGCGAGCCGGTTGACCCCGGCCCGATTGAGGCAGTAGTCGATCCTGGATTCCGACGACGCCAGCCGGCCCAGTCCCACCTCGGCAAGGCCCGGGCGAGAGAAGAAGCCGTCGGTCATCATCGCCGAGGTGCCGTCGTCTACCAGCAGGGTCGACACCCCCAGCCAAGTGATCGACAGCGCTGCGTCCGGTTCGGCCACCGGGACGTCGAACCGCTCGCGGTACCTCTCGATGTCCGGGCGGCCGAACTTCAGCCTCATCAGATGAACGCCGTCAACTCGATGCCCTCAGCCAGCAGGCGTTTGCGCACCGCGGTGGCGATCTCCACCGCACCCGGTGAATCACCGTGCACACAAACGGATTCCACCTGCACGTCGATCACCGAGCCGTCGATCGCGGTGACCCGGCCGGATGTCACCATGGTCGCGACCCGCTCGGCGATCTGGGTCGGGTCGTGCAGCACGGCGCCCTGCTCACGGCGCGACACCAGCTGCCCGTCCGGGCGGTAGGCGCGGTCGGCGAACGCCTCGGCGACGGTGCGCAGTCCGAGCCGGCGGGCCTCTTCGAAGAACACCGAACCGGACAAGCCCAGGACCGGCAGCCCGGGGTCGACGGTGTGCACGGCAGCGGCCACCGCCCGGGCCTGCTCGCGGTTCTTGACGATCGTGTTGTACAGCGCACCATGGGGTTTGACGTAACCGACAGTGGAGTCCGCCGCCTGGGCCAGTGCCTGCAGCGCGCCGATCTGGTAGATCACGTCGGCGGTCAACTCGTCCGGTTCCACGTCGATGTAGCGCCGCCCGAAGCCCCCCAGGTCGTGGTAGGCGACCTGGGCCCCGATGCGCACCCCGGAGGCGGCGGCGGATCTGCAGGTGCCCGCCAGTCGCACCGGGTCGCCGGCGTGGAAACCGCAGGCGATATTGGCGCTGGTGACGATGTCGAGCATGGCGTCGTCGTCGCCGAGTTCCCATATCCCGAAGCTCTCGCCCAGGTCCGCATTCAGGTCGACAGATACCACCCGGCCAGCCTAGGCGCAGGCCTCGGTGTCGGGCCCCGAGATCGCCATCAGGGTCGTCGATCCGCGCGATTCACAGCCCAGAAGTCGATTTCGCGATCGTCCGTCAGGCCGCCGCCGGGTCGTGGTGTCGCCTGCTGACCGCCCAGCACACCAGGTAGATGACGAATGAGATCGTGGTGACGAACACCGACACCGGAACCCCGGGCGCCAGCGACAACACGATGCCCGCCACGGCCGACAACTCGGCGAACACCACCGAGGCGACCAGCACCGCGACCGGTGAGCTGAACACCCGCGCCGCCGCGGCGGCCGGGGTGATCAGCAGCGACATCACCAGCAGCGCGCCGACGATCTGGACGCCCTGCGCCGCGACCACACCGACCAGCGCGGCGAACACAATGCCCAGTGCGCGCACCGGAACCCCGCGCGCCGCAGCCACTTCGGGATCGGCGGTGGCGAACAACAGCGGCCGGTAGCTGACCGCGAGGACCGCGACCACCAACACGGTCACGACCACCAGCAGCGCCAGTCCGGAGTATCCGACGCCGACGATCTGCCCGGTCAGCAGCGCGAAACTGGTCCCGCTGCGCCCCGGGTAGAGGTGGATGAACAGAACGGCCAGGCCCAGGCCGAAGGCCAGCACCACGCCGATGGCCGAGTCACGCTCACGGGCGCGCTGACCGAGGACGCCGAAGAGGATCGCGGCCAGGCCGCAGCCGACGAGCGCCCCGATGCCGACGTTGAAGCCGGCCAGTAGGGCGAACGATGCACCGGTCAGCGACAGCTCGCTGGAGCCGTGCACCGCGAAGGACATCTGCCGCATCACGATGAACGGACCGATCAGGCCGGCGACCAGGGCCAGCAATGCGGCGGCCAGCAGGGCCTGCTGGACGAAGTCACGGCTGAGCAGGTCGGCGGTGATGTGGAAGGACAACAGGTTGTCCAGCAGGTGGCTGAGCTTGTCAGTCATGGGTGTGTCCGCTCGCGTGCCCGGAGTGGTCGAGGTGCTCGCCCACCACGACGTAGCGGTCACCGACCTGCACCACCTGGATGTCGGCCTGGTAGAGCTCGGAGAGCGTTGCCGACTTCATCACCTCGGCGACGGTGCCGACGAGGAAGCGACCGTCGACCAGGTAGAGCACCCGGTCGACGTACGGCAGCACCGGATTGACCTCGTGCGTCACGAACATCACCGCGGTGCCGGCACTGCGGCGCTGGTTGATGAGCGACGCGACCAGCCGCGCGTTGGCCGGATCGAGGTTCAGCAGCGGCTCATCACACAGCAACAGGACGGGGTCGCTGGCCAGCGCCTGCGCGATCCGCACCCGCTGCAGTTCACCCCCGGACATCACCCCGACCCCGACCCGGGCCAGTCGTTCGGCCCGCACCTGCGCCAGTGCGTGGTTCACGGCATCGCGGCGGCGGGTGCGCTCGGCCCTGCGCCACGGCGCCACGCCCCAGCGATGCCCGTCCACACCCAACCGCACCAGGTCGGCTCCGCGCAGACTCAGTCCACGGTCCACGGCCCGGTGTTGCGGCACGTATCCGATCCGGTCGCTGCCCTTCTCGACCGGTGCGCCGTCGATCAGCGCGGTGCCCGCGCTCAGCGGCAGCTGGCCGAGAAGCACCTTCAACAGTGAGGTCTTGCCGGTGCCGTTCGGCCCGAGGATCGCGATGAACTCGCCGGCCGACACCGTCAGATCGAGGTGATCCCACAGCACCCGGTCGCCGAAGGCCAGCCGGGCCCCGGCCAATTCGACGACTTCGGCGCTCACAGACAGCGATTATCGGTTCTGCTGTAGCGCGGCGGCCAGGCGGTCGGCGGTATCGCGCTGCCAGGTGAGGTAATCGGCGCCGGCCGGCAGGGTCTCGGAGACACCCACGACCGGTATTCCCGCGGCCTGCGCGGCGGCCTGCACCTGCTTGGTCACCGGGGTCACGGTCTGCTCGTTGAAGACCACGGCGGCGACCTCACGGTTCTTGATCACGTCGAGCATGGCGGCGACGTCGACGGGCGCCGGGTCGGTGTCCTGCTCGATGGCGCTGGCGAATCCCGGAGGGGTCTTGTCGGTGAGGCCGGCGGTCACCAACAGGTAGTGCGCAACCGGTTCGGTCGCCACAACCGCCGCACCCGGGTGGGTGCTGCGCATCGCCCGCTCGATCTGCTGGACGGCGTCCGCGCCGCGGTTGAAGGTCTGCGCGTTCGCCCGGTAATCGGCCGCGTGGACCGGGTCGGCGCCGGCCAGCCGGTCACCGACCTCCGTGGCGACCGCCTTGGCGGTGTCGAGGTCGTAGAAGACGTGTTCGTTGGCCGGTTGCGGTTCACCGGGGCCCGGGTTGAGCAGCGAGTAGGCGTCCACCGACGCCACGCCCGGGTGGGCGGCCAGCACGTCGTCCACCCAGTGGTCGTAGCCGCCGCCGTTGTAGACCACCAGCGAGGCGTCGGCGATGCTCGCGGCGTCGGCCGGGCTCGCCTCGAAAGAGTGCGGGTCGGCTGCGGCGCTGTTGACGATGGAGGTCACCTTGGCGTGGTCACCGGCGACCGCCTGCACCACGCTTCCCCACACGTCGGTGGACGCGACCACGGTCGGCATGCCGGCGTTGGCCGCGCCTCCGTTCTTGTCGGCATTGCCGCACGCGCTGAGCGTCGCGGCCGCAACCAGCACGACCGCGGCGATGAACCGGCAGTTGCGCACGAATGCTCCTTCCGGAAGGCAACAGCCTAACGTTAATGGAAATCGTTTCCATTAGACTGTAGTCCATCGCGCGCCGGTCGCCCAATCCGATGCGCTAGCGTCCAAGCATGTCCAGGAGTCCCGCGCCGCGGCGCCGGGCCACGCTGGCATCGCTGGCCGCCGAACTCAAGGTCTCCCGCACCACCATCTCCAACGCCTACAACCGTCCTGACCAGTTGTCGGCCGAGTTGCGGGAGCGGGTTCTGGCCGCCGCCAAACGGCTCGGTTACCCCGGTCCGGACCCGGTCGCGCGCTCGTTGCGAACCCGCCGGGCCGGAGCGGTCGGGCTGGTGATCACCGAACCGTTGACCTACGCGTTCAGTGATCCCGCCGCCCTGAACTTCGTCGCGGGACTGGCCGAGTCGTGCGAGGAGTTCGGCCAAGGCCTGTTGCTGGTGGCATGCGGACCGGAGCGCAGTGTCGCCGACGGCACCAACGCGGTGCTGTCCGCCGGCGTGGACGGGTTCGTCGTGTACGCGGCCGCCGACGACCACCCGTACCTGCAGACTGCCCTGCAGCGCCACCTTCCGGTGGTGATCGTCGACCAGCCCAAGAACATCCCGGACGCCTCACAGGTGTGCATCGACGACCGCGCCGCGATGCGCGGGCTGGCCGAGCACGTCATCGGCCTGGGTCACCACGAGATCGCCCTGCTGACCATGCGGCTCGGCGCAGAGCGCCGGGCCGGCGACCAGACCGCCGGCGTCGTGACACCGGATCGCCTGCAGCAGTCACACTTTCACGTCCAGACCGAACGGATCGCCGGGGTGCGGGAGGCGATGGCGGCCGCCGGTCTGGACTCGGACACCCTGACCGTTGTCGAGAGTTACGAACACCTGCCCGCCTCGGGTGGGGCGGCCGCCGAGTTGGCGCTGCAAACCAACCCACGCTTGACCGCGCTGATGTGCACCGCCGATGTGCTGGCGCTCTCGGCGATGGATTACCTGCGCGCCCACGGGATCTACGTACCCGGTCAGATGACGGTGACGGGTTTCGACGGGATTCCCGAGGCACTCGGCCGGGGCTTGACGACGGTGGCGCAACCGAGCCTGGAGAAGGGCAAGCGGGCCGGACGGCTGCTCGGTCACCTGCCCCGCGATGGCAGGCCGGTGATCGACGTGCTCGACACCGAACTGGTTCGCGGGCGCACCGCGGGCCCGCCCGCCTAGGAACCCGCCCGGCCGCCTCGGACGTCGTGCAGGAACCACAGGGCCGCCGCGATGTCCTCGGGGGTGTCGACGCGGTAGGCGGCCCGGGTGTCGCCGCTTCCCACCTTGACGCCGACGTCCCTGCCGCCCAGTCGGGTGAAGGCCTTCTCGTCGGTGACATCGTCGCCGAAGTAGACCGTCGCGGTGGCCCCGGTCTGGCCGCGCAATACATCCAGGGCCTGACCCTTGTCGGTGTCGATGACGGCGAACTCGCGCACCGCCTTGCCCTCGGTAATGTGCACATCCCAGTCGGCCACCGCGGCCAGTGCGGCGTCGAGGGCCCGTTGGGCATCCTGCGGGGCGACGTTTCGCACGTGGAAGGCGACGCTGACCGGTTTGGTCTCCACGCCGGCCCCGGGGAACTGCGCGGCCACGGCGGCCATCGCCCGCTCGATGTCGGCGAGCAGTGACTTCGCCGATTCGTCTACGGCGTCCAGGAAGTCTGCGTTGAACTCCGATCCGTGGCTGCCTACCAGAACCACGTCGGCGGCCGCGCCGGACAACTCGGCGAGGTCCTTCAGCGCGCGCCCGGAGATCAGCGCCGCGGTGGTATCCCGCAGTGTCGCGAGCGCAGCGAGGGCCTCGGCCGCAGCGGGAATCGGGCGGGCGTCGGGTGGATGGGCGACGATCGGCGCGATGGTGCCGTCGAAGTCGGAGGCCACCAGCAGCCGCTGGGCGCCGGCTGCATCGGTCAGCGCCCGCTGTAGGTCATCGGGTAGATCGTTCGCGCCCGTCACACCTGGAGAGCCTAGGAGGTGCCGTCCTCGCCGATCAGCAGCCGCACCGCGAGGTCGAGACGCTTGCTGACATCGGTGGCCGACGCCCGCCGCGTCAACCACGCCAGGAGGTTCGACAGCCACACGTCGGAGATGACGCGCGCGATGTGGTACTGATCCTCGTTGGGATCCCCGTCGCTCATCGCGCGGGCGAACATGCTGTCGATGATCTTCTCGACGTGGTCGACCTCCCCGGCGGCCGAGGCATCGGCGAACACGTATGCCCGCGCCATGGCCTCGGTGAGCAGTGGGTTGCGTTGCATCGCCCGATTCAGCTTGCCGACCATGAAGTTCAACCGCTGATACGGCGAACCACCGGCGACGACCGACCGGTCGGTCTTGGCGTCGATGCGTTCGAACTCCCGACCCAGGGCCGAGACCAGCAGGTGGACCTTGGACGGGAAGTAGCGGTAGAGCGTGCCGACCGCGACGTCGGCACGATCGGCGACCGCCCGCATCTGCACCGCCTCGTAGCCGCCCTTGGAGGCGATGGCCATGGTGGCGTCGAGGATGCGTTTGCGGCGCTCGCGCTGCGCCTCGGAACCCAGCTCGGATTCGGCGAGGACCGACACCGGCATCACCTCGCGCGGCTGCGAACCGGAACCACTGGCCGATGACTTCTGCCCTGCCGATGTCATGGGGTGGTCGACTCCTCTCGGGTGCGATTCGTGGCAAATCGATACGCCTGGCTGCCGCGCATGGCGCACCTCCCCGACCCGCGAGACACCCACCTGTCCTGCTGTGATGGCGTTCGACTTGACGCTCGATCGCTGGCACTATTAGAACACGTTCTAGTGG
>JAGQTW010000399.1 GCA_020438785.1 Mycobacterium sp.
TGGGCACCTGATAGGCCATCGCCCGGCCCAGCCGGGGTCCCGGCCGAAGTGCTTCTCCGCGTTGGTGATCGGGCAGCGTCTTGTCCCGCTCCGAAACCGTCCACAGGGCGGCACAGCCGGGCATCTTGTCGGCCCACGCCCACACCGCAATGTGGCTGTCCCATAACCTGTTTCGCTGCACCGCCGAGAGTCCGCGGCCGTAGTCGCGGAGCTTCGCGTAGGCGGCGGGCCGGGCCGCCGTCAAGGGTCGGATCGGTCCGGGCTTCCACGCCGCAGAGTTGTCCAGGATCAGGCAGTCACCCGGCGCCGCGTAGCGGCTGATGACGTCGGCGACCTGACTGAAGTCCATGCCCTCCTTGGCGTACGGACCCCGCTGGGCCAGGAAGTTCGGTGTCGCAGCGACGGCGAACACCAACAGCAGGGCCGTCACCCCGGCAGGTGACCGGCCGACCAGCGTCACGCAGTAGCCGAGCAGCAGCGCAACGGCGGGCGCGGTGAATGACAGATACCGCGGGTAGTAGATGGGGTGCTGCAGCACGGTGTACAGCAGCAGCACCGCCGTCGGCTGCACGATCCAGGCCCCGGCGACCCAGAGCAGCCGGGCCGCATCCGGACCGACCACGGCACCGTCACTCCGGCGGCTGAGCACCGCGGCGGTAACCATCAGCAGCCCGGACAGCAGGGCGGCGGGCACGGCGTCGTCGAAGTACTGCTGTTGCAGAACGTCGCCGAAGGTCCGTGCCCCCAGCGGCGAGATCCAGCCCACCTGGAACAGCTGAGACTGCGTGAAGATCAGAAACGGCGTCGCGGCCCCCGCGGCGACGGCGGCGGCGACCGCCCACCGCCGCCACACCGCCCACGAACGCCCCAACACCGCCACCACCACCGCATGGACGCCCACGAGCAGCACCAGGAACACGTTCAGCAGCGTCGCGATGACCGCCAGCACCGCGTAACCCAGCCACCACCGTGGGCCGTGGCGGCGGACTGCGACCACGCAGAACACGGTCAACCACACCGCGGCCACCATCGTCAGGGCATAGGACCGGACTTCGATGCCGGCCCAGGTGACGCGGGGCAGCAGGGCGAAAACCAGGCCGGCCGCGAGGGCCACTGGGCGGGTGGACAACTGCCTGCCGAGCACGACGACGCCCGCCGCGGCGAGTCCCACGGCCACTGCGCTGGACAACCGCGACCAGAACTCGGTGGCGGGGAACACCGCGAACCAGCCGTGCATGAGCAGGTAGTAGAGGCCGTGGACGGCGTCGATGTTGCCCAGCATCCGCCACAACTGCGGCACGGTGCGGGTGGAGGCCGAAATGGTGGCGGCCTCGTCGAACCACAGCGACGGGCGGGCCGAGCCGGCGGCGCTCACGACCATGGCGAACAACGCGACGCTGACAGGGTCCAGCGGCCGGTCGGCCGGAGCCGACCGCGCAATCTCGATCGTGGCCCGTGCGGGCCGCAGGGAGATGCTCACGCGATTACGCCTTACCCATTCGTCGGTTGCCAAACGGTAACGCGGTGTCGCCGATGGTGCGCGACGGGTGCGTCGGAGCAGTCCGGAAGCCTCCGAGAGGACGGTGACGGAGCCGACACGGGGCATTGCCCCCTACCCCCCGGGCGGTCGCGGCACCGAATTCACCCCGTTCAGGAGCGTGTCATCGGCGTGTCCGAAGCGCCACGTGACGTGAATCTCGCCCTCGCATGGTGCTGACACGTTAGGGTTCCGGAAGGCTTTGCAAACGGAGACTGGAGGGTACGGATGGGCGGTTACAAGACCGTGGTCGTCGGCACGGACGGCTCGGATTCCTCGCTTCGCGCAGTCGACCGCGCGGGCTACCTCGCCTCCGGGCCCGATGCGAAGGTCATCGTCGCGACCGCCTACTTCCCAGCCTCCGAGGACACCCGGGCAGCGGACCTGCTCAAGGACGAGGGATACAAGATGTCGGGCAACGCCCCCATCTACGCCATCCTGCGTGAGGCGAAGGACCGGGCCATGGCCGCCGGCGCCACCAACGTGGAGGAACGGCCGATCGTCGGCGCACCGGTCGACGCTCTCGTCGATCTCGCCGAAGAGGTCCACGCCGACCTCCTGGTCGTCGGCAACGTCGGCCTGAGCACCATCGCGGGCCGGCTGCTCGGATCGGTGCCTGCCAACGTGGCTCGCCGCTCCAAGACAGACGTGCTGATCGTCCACACCACCGGCTAGTAGGCCGGGGGTCGGCAGAGTGGACTCATGAGTGACAACTGCCGGACCCGTCTGTGGTTCGACGGCGAGTTGAAGGCCGAGAACTTTCCCCTCGCCGACGTTTCGGAGCACCTCCACGAGCAGGGCGCGTTGGTCTGGGTGGACATGTGCAACCCGGACCATCGGATCGTGTGCGAGCTCGCCGACGAACTCGGCTTCGACCAGAACGCGGTCGAGGACGTGGTCGCGCGTAGCGAGCGGACCAAGGCCACCCGCTATGCCACGCACACCTTCCTCACCGTCTACGCCACCGCACTGGGGCCGCAGGTCGCGAACGACCTCGAGTCGCGCCTGCTGACCGCGCGGGTGTCGATCTTCGTGCTGCACGGCGCCGAAGGCAGCGGCGTGGTGACGGTGCGGCACGAAACCGACGCGCAGCACCCGGTTTTCGACATCGACGAGGTCGTTCGTCGCTGGGACGACAACTCCGACCTGTTGCGGCTCGGCAGCCCGGCCCTGCTGCACGGCCTACTCGACGTCGTGGTCGACGGACAGTTCGACACCATCCAGCAACTCGACGACGCCATCGAGTCGCTCGAAGACGGGCTGTTCGACGACCGCGCGCAGACCCGCAAGATCCAGCGCGACACCTACCGGCTGCGAAAGGAACTCGTCGAACTGCGGCGCATCGTGCTGCCGATGCGTGAGGTCATCAACACGATCATGCGCAGGCGTGCCGAGGGCGCCGACAGCGTGGAACTCGACGGCTGGTACGCCGATCTCTATGACCATGTCATCCGGGCTGCGGAGTGGACCGAGTCGCTGCGCGACATGATCACCACCGTGTTCGAGACGAACCTTTCGCTGCAGGACGCCCGCCTCAACACGATCATGAAGAAGCTCACCGGGTGGGCGGCGATAATCGCTGTGCCGACGGCTGTTACCGGTTGGTACGGGCAGAACGTGCCCTATCCGGGATTCCAGAATGCGGCCGGCGTGGTGTCCAGTGCGGCGATCATCGTGATCGTCTCGGCACTGCTCTACGTCGCGTTCAAGCGGAACAACTGGATCTGAACCGGGCGCGGTTACGAATTTTTTGGCTGAAAAGTCCCTGTGAGCGGCCCTTACAGGCGCAAAATCCTCGAAACAACAAAATGGCGGACGGACCAGGCCGACCAACGACCTCGCCCGGAAGCCAAGAGTGGAGCAGGAAATGAAGAGGATTCTCCTCACTGCGGCCGCGGCGGGGGCCATTGCGGTCCTGGGGGCGCCGGCGGCGAACGCTATCACCAATGCCGAAGCCGACTACCTCCAAGATCTGCAGTCCGCCGGAATCCAGGGCGACGCGGCAAGTTTGATCGCCGATGGCCACACCATGTGCAACGCGATCGCCTCGGGCGCCAGTCCGGACGACTTGTCGGCCACCTACTACAAGAACGCCTCCGGGCTGAGCCACGCGCAGGCCGACGCCGCGGTGAACCTGGCCATCAAGGATCTATGCCCCACGGGCTGACCATCCCGGAACCGGCTGGCCCGGAACCCTTTTCAGACGCGCAATGATGTGAATGGCGCGACCGGGATGTTGCGGACGACAAACCAGGTCGACACCAACACCAGCGTGACCGCTGCGGCCCACCGGTGGTGCTGCCAGCCGACTATCTGGCGGCCGACCACGCGTCCGTAGGTCCACGTTGCGTAGGCGACCACCAAGAAGCCGAGCGCGACCACCCCCAGAGCGTTGAACCTCGCTGCGGCCACGACGTCGCCGTGCAGCAGCGAATAAATCATCCGTAGGCTACCGCAGCCCGGACAGTCAACGCCGAGAAGCGCTTTCGTGGGGCACAGGGGCAGGAACCCGCCGGGAGTCGTCGGGTCCCCGACCCATGTCGCCGCACACGCGCACACCGCGGCGGCGCCGACCAACAGCGGCGCCCCGAGGCGCAGCGGTGCGGACACCAGCCGCACCTGCCTACGACGTGGTGCCGGTGTCGATGACGATCGATCCGGTGGCGTACAGGATTCCGTAGATCACCAGAACCACGAGACCGATGATCGTGCTCCAGAGCGCCCACTTCTTGGCGGCGTCGGATGACTGCTGCGCCTCGGCGTACTTGCCCTGCGCCCACAAGCCGTTGACCTGGCTTGATTTCACGATCGCGACGACGCCGAGCGGAAGGCAGCAGAACAGTGTCGACAGAATCGACCAGGCGAGGTAGTTGCTCGGCTGCGCCGGCTGGCCTCCCGGTGGTGGCGGGTAGCCGCCACCCTGGGGCGGCGGAGGCGGGGGATAGCCGCCGGGCGGTTGTTCAGTCATTGTCGCCTCCACTTCCTTCAGGGTTCGTGAAAAGAGCGGTGCTGAGAATACCCCGAGACGTCCCAAAAAGGGGCGGTAATAGCGGGCCGGTCAAAACGGCAAGGCGGCGAACAAAATCCAGTTCCGGCATCTGCCCATCGTGTCCACGATGCTCTAGGCTCTGTGAGTGGTGCTCGTGGGCGGTTCCAGGCCCTCGGCGGTGGCGGCGAGTAGGTACCGCCGGGTACGTCCCCGTCCACAGCCCCCGCGTAGCCGTCGAAGAGTGGTATGCCGGGTGAGCTCTCGACATCTGTTGCGGCGCATCGGTTTTCCGCGTCGCAGATTCCGCCCGGCGACCGCTTCCACGTCGCGACCGGTTCTGATCGGCATTCAACCCCGGCCGGTTTGCGCGAAGGGGGAATTCGATGAAGAACGCATTGCTGACCACCGTCGGCGTCGCCGCGATCGTGCTCGCCGGGTCGGTGGGTTGTTCCGGCAAGGACGGCGGTTCGAGCAAGGACAGCACGTCGAGCTCGCCGACAACGACCAGCACTTCCAGCACGTCGACCACGGAGGCCGCGCCCGCGAGTCCGGCGGCAGCGGCCGCACCCGCGCCGGGCTCGGCCAGCATCAGTGTCGATGGGCAGCCCAGCCCGCTGACCGGTCCGGTCGTGTGTTCGACCAACGAGGGCAAGTACTCCATCGCGATCGGTGAAGCGATCGTGGGCGTGATCGTCGGGCTGGAGCCGGATGCCTCCGTGGTCCGCGGGGTGGGACTCGGCGACGTCAACGGCGTGGTGCTCAACTTCACCGAGGGCGTTCCCGGCGACACCGCCACCGCCACGAAGGAGGGCGACACTTACACCGTGACCGGTGTCGCGAGCGGCGTGGATCCGGCCGGCACGCAGGTCAGCAAGCCGTTCCAGATCGTCGCCACCTGTCCCTGACCGACAAGTCGACTCGAGTCGTTGCCGGTCATGGCGCCCGTGGGCTGTTAAGTTCCGGCGGTGTCCAGCCGAACACTGTTCACCCGCGCCCTGATGTCGGGGGTGCTGCTGCTCGCTGCGGCCGGGACGGCGTTAGGCCTGCCAGGTGTGGGGGCGGCCGATCCGTGCCCGGACGTCGAGGTCATCTTCGCCCGCGGCACCGGGGAACCGCCCGGCCTGGGTAAGGTTGGCGAGGCCTTCGTCGCTGCGCTGACCCCCCATCTCGACGGCCGGACCCTCGACACCTACGCGGTGAACTATCCGGCCAGCTTCGACTTCTTGACGACGGCCGAAGGTGCCACCGACGCCGGCGCCCAGATCGCGGCCGTCACCAGTCGCTGCAAGAACACCCAACTCGTCCTGGGTGGTTACTCCCAAGGGGCGGCCACCGTCGACATGCTCGCCGGGGTGCCACCGCTGGGCGACACCGTCGGGGAAATCGGCTCGGCCCCTTCGCTCGCCACTCCGTTCGCCGACAAGATCAGCGCCGCGGCGGTTTTCGGCAACCCCGCGGCGCGCTTCGGTACCCCGTTGTCGACGACTGGGCTGCTCGCGGGCCGGGCGATCGACCAGTGCAACATGGACGACCCGATCTGCTCACCGACGGGTGATCTGATCGCCGCTCACGAGGTCTACGAGTTCGCGCCTTATCCGCAAGAGGCCGCCGACTTCGTAGCCGGATTGCTCCATTGAGTTGTTCTGGAACGTCGCTATTGGGGTGGGGCCAGAAGGCGTTTCGCTGCGTCGATAGCGGCGGCGCGACGGGTGGCGAGGGTCGCGGGGTCGTTCCACGCCGATGATGCGTCGGGAAACTGCGCCCAGGCCAGTGCGATCCCGAACAGCATTACCAGCAGGTCCAGCGGTGCCCAGCTCGAGTCGATGTGGCCGGCGTCCTGCGCGCCTTGGATGGCGGTCAGGAGGTGCTGCGGGGCGGCGCCGCCATCGGGTTCGAAGTCCATTCGCGGTTGCCCCTCGAGCCGCGCCCAAGTGATCAACCGGGTGTGTTCGGGATGACTCTGGGTCAGGTCGAAGACGTCTCCGACGAACTCCGCCACGGCTTCGGGATCAATGGCGAGGGCCCCGAAGTAATCGTCGCGGTCGGCGGCGACGACCTCACGGAAGAGGGCGGCCTTGTCGCTGAAGTGCGCGTAGAGCACTTCGGTGCTGACCCGTGCGTTTTGCGCGATGTGGTCGATCCGTGCGCCGGCCAGGCCGTATTCAGCGAACTCGGCGCGGGCCGCCGCGAGGATGTCTCTGCGAATCTCGGTCGTCGACCCGGGCACCGCGGCTGCCGGCAGGGGCAGGGTGCCCGTTGCTGATATGTCGGCGCGGGAAGCGTGGGCACCGAAACGCGGCACGATCAGCGGTGTGCCCACCTCGCCACGCTCGGACTCGTGGATGGGACCGGCGATGTACCTGCCGTCCCAGCTCACCCGGTGCACGTGGACGACCGTCCGCCCCCACATTCGGTGGTGAACGACGACGAGATCACCGGGGTGAATCATGGGGGCCGGCGCGGCGCCCTTCTTGGAACGGCCCATCGTTCACCTCATCCCCGCATCGCGCCCGCCGGGTCCGGGCCATCACGCCCGGTGGGACCCGCCGTATTGTTGTGATGCTAGGTCAGACAAGCCCGGCGAAGTGCGGCTGGGGCCGATTGCCGCAAATTCCCATCCGGTGAGACGGCATCCCGGCGCCACGGATCCGACGGCCCGGTGGGGAGGCTGACACGCTCATGCGCCCGCCGAGGGTTGCCACCAACATCTGCCGCCACCGCGACACCACATGACGCGCACCGGTCGATCCAGCACTCCGGTCTTGCCGCCGTGGGCGATGGCGGTCGGCGCGATGTTCTCGGTCCAGCTCGGCTCCGCGCTGTCGCTGCCACTGATCGGCGAAGTCGGTGCCGCGGGAACAGCCTGGTTGCGGCTCACCGCCGGTGCCCTGATCTTCATCGCGATCGCCCGGCCGCCACTTCGTCAGATCGCGGCCGGTGATCTTCCGGCCCTGGCCGCCCTGGGTGTGACCACCGGGCTGATGACGATCATGTTCCTGGCGGCAATCGAGCACATTCCCCTCGGGACCTCGGTGGCCATCGAGTTCCTCGGCCCGCTTTCGGTCGCCGCGGCACGCAGCCACACGAGACGCGCCCTGCTGTGGCCGGCGCTTGCGTTGATCGGGGTGCTGCTATTGACGCAACCCTGGCGGGGGGAGATCGAGCTGCTCGGGATCGGCTTCGCGATCGGCTCGGCGGTCTGCTGGGCCCTGTATATCCTGCTCACCCAACACGTCGGCGAACGCTTCACCGGCACCCGGGCACTGAGCATCACGATGCCCATCTCCGCCGCGACGGCCGCGATAGCCGGCGTACCGCAGGCGGTCGGACACCTCGACGCGCGCATCATCGTCGCCGCGGTGGGGCTCGCGGTGCTGTTGCCCGTGCTGCCGTTCGCGTTGGAGATGGCCGCGCTGCGGAGCATGACACCCACCGCGTTCGGGACACTCATGGCACTGGAGCCCGCGATCGGCGAGACGCTTGGACTGGTCGTCCTGCATCAGACGCCCTCAGCCCTCCAGGTCACGGGGATCGCGCTCGTCGTCGTGGCAGGTGCCGCGGCCCAGCGCGACGACCGGCCCGGCAGCACGCTCGCCGAGCAGCCCGGGATCGCCTGACGCATCACCAGCCGCGTTCGCGCCACTCCTCGAGATGCGGTCGCTCTGCCCCGAACGTGGTGTCGTCGCCGTGGCCGGGTTAGACCACAGTCGCATCGTCGTACGCGCCGAACACGCGGCTCGTGACGTCGCCGAGGAGCATCTCGAATTCGCCGGGTTGGCAGGTCTTGCCCACCCCGCCGGGGAACAGGCAGTGGCCGGTGATCGGGTTGCAGGCGAGAGGCCGCTTCAGGTGAATTGCGCGGGCACCGTTACGGTCGGAGAGGTGGAGGGCCTGTTGTCGATCAGGACGGAAGTACCGGTTGGATCCTGCGCTTTGAGATTCAGCTCGTAGATCGCGGGGTTCTCGTAGACCCGGTAGTAGTACGCGAGGTTCTTCGTATCGGCGACGCTGGTCCAGAGTGTGTATTCGGTCGATTCAACG
>JAGQTW010000400.1 GCA_020438785.1 Mycobacterium sp.
TTCCGGCCGAGAACCTGCTCGGCGGGCAGGACAAGCTCGAGCACAAACTCGCCAAGGCGAGGGAGGCCGCCGCCACCGGGCGACGCTCGCGCTCGGCCACCCTGGGCACCTTCGAACAGACCCGCCCGATGGTGGCGGCGCAGGCGCTGGGCATCGCCCGGGCGGCGCTGGAATACGTCACGGCCTACGCCAACCGGCGGGAGGCGTTCGGCGGGCCGATCATCGACAACCAGGGTGTGGCCTTCCCCCTCGCGGACCTCGCCACCGGCATCGACGCCGCCCGGCTGTTGACCTGGCGCGCGTCGTGGATGGCCGCCAGCGGGGTGCCGTTCGAGCGCGGCGAGGGCTCGATGGCCAAGCTGGCCGCCAGCGAGATCGCGGTGAAGACCACCGAGCGAGCCATCCAGACGATGGGCGGCTGGGGTTACATCAGCGACCACCCGGTGGAGAAGTGGTATCGGGATGCCAAGCTGTACACCATCTTCGAGGGCACCAGTGAGATCCAGCGCATCGTGATCTCGGCCGCCCTCGGCGCCGGCGACGGCGCGCCCCCGCTGCACGTCGAGCTCGAACCCACGGGCGGTCCGTTCAACCGGCTGTTCGGCCGCGGTACCCCGGCCCGCACCCGGGTCGCCAACGCCGCCCTGGCGATGCGGGACAAGGTGCCCGCGCCGGCGATGCGGGTGGCGATGAAGGTGCTGCAACCACCGCGCGGCTGAGCGCGGGCGCCGTCGAAATCAGTCCACGGTCATCCGCGATCGCCGTCACGGCCCCGCGCCGACTCGAGCAGCAGGCGCCGCTCAGCCGCGGCCACGTTGCGCCGGGTCTTCTGCGCCACGTCCGGCGTGACCGAGATCGACGTTATGCCCATCCGCACAAGGTGTTCGGCGAAGTCCGGCCGGCTCGAGGGCGCCTGACCACACAGCGAGGCGGTGATGCCCAGGCTGCGGGCGGTCCCGATGATCCGGCCGATGGCGTCGAGCACCGCGCCGTCGGACTCGTCGTACAGTTCGGCGCACAGGTCGGAGTCGCGGTCGACGCCCAGCGTCAGCTGGGTCAGGTCGTTACTGCCGATCGACACCCCGTCGATGCCCATGCCGACGTACTCGGGCAGCCAGTACGCCACCGACGGCACCTCGGCCATCACCCAGCGGTGCAGGCCGCGCTGCCGGCCGAGCGGGCTGGCGTCGACCAGCTCGAGGCACTTCTCCAGCTCCCACTTGGTGCGAACGAACGGAATCATCAAGTGCAGGTTGGGATTCTGCTCGCGAACCCGGGCCAGCGCCCGCAACTCCAGATCGAACAGGTCCGGGTTGCTGACATACCGGTAGCAGCCGCGGTAGCCGATCATCGGGTTGTGCTCTTCGGGCTCGTACTTGTCGCCGCCCTGCAGGTTGCGGAACTCGTTGGTGCGGAAGTCCGAGGCCCGATAGACCACCGGGCGCGGGGCGAACGCGGCGGCCACCCGGCCGACGGCGGTGGCCAGCGAGTCGACCAGGCTCTCCTGCTCGCCGTGCTCGATCAGGTCGCGCGGATGCCGGTTGCCCAGGGCGTCCTCGAGGATCAGCTCGGCGCGCAGCAGGCCCACCCCGTCGACGTCGAGCGCGGCGGCCTGCTCGGCCTTGTCCGGCATCGCCACGTTGACGTAGATCTTGGTGGCGGTGACCTCGCTGGCGGGGGCGGCCACGACCGCCGTCGCGACCGGTTCGGTCTGCGCACCACCGACGGCCCGGCCGGCCAGCACGCGGCCGTGGGTGCCGTCGACGGTGACCACGGTCCCGTCCTTGAGGTCCTTGGTGGCGGTGCGGGCGCCGACGATGCAGGGCACGCCCAGTTCGCGGGCGACGATGGCGGCGT
>JAGQTW010000401.1:0-1012 GCA_020438785.1 Mycobacterium sp.
GGCATCCGCAGCGGCATGGACGCCGCCAAGGCCATCGCGATGGGGGCCAGCGTAGTCGCGCTGGCCCGCCCGCTGCTGGCGCCGGCGATCGAGTCGTCCGGTGCGGTGCTCGACGTGCTGGCGGGCTTCATCGAGGAGCTGCGGGTCTGCCTGCACGGCGCCGGCGCCGAGAACCTCGCCGAGCTGCGCAAGGCCGGGGTCGAGCCGGTCTAGGGCCGGGACCAGCAGCTTTCCAACTCTCCGAAAAAGTTCTCAAAAAAGTGTGATGTTGGTGTGGCTACGGCACTCATACCTGTGCGAGCAACCCAGAGGGGGCTGCGACCACACGAAGGAGTACCTCATGATCACCATTCCCGTTGCCGCGAAACTCGGTGCGATGGCCGCGGCTGTTGCGGCGCCGGCAATCCTGCTTGTCGGCACGGGCACCGCCCAGGCGTTTGACATCCATATTCCGCTCGCTGTCTGGGGCACGTCAGCGCCCGGCGGCGTCGATGTCCACGTTCAGACTCCGATCGACGGCCTCAGCGGTTGGTGCACCTACACCTCCATCGCGCAGGGAAACCCGATCGGCAAGCCCCTGCCAGCCATCGGTGTCCCGTTCTACCTGGGTCCGGTCGGCGACGTAAACGAAGCGTCACTGTGGTTCCCCGCCTGGCCTACAGGTTCGACCTGGGACACCACGGTGAGCTGCCCGAACGGCACGATGACTGTGACATCCGCCTGGTGATGAGGGCGACCCGGTAACAGTCGCCGGCGTAGAAAACGCCTAGGAACCGGCCTGGGCGCTGCTGACGAGTTCCTCACCGCGCATCCGCTGCGAGATGACCGCCGTGATCCCGTCGCCTTGCATGGTGACGCCGTACAGCGCGTCGGCGATCTCCATGGTCGGCTTCTGGTGGGTGATCACGATCAGCTGCGACTGCGCCCGCAGCTGTTCGAACAGCCCGAGCAGCCGGCGCAGGTTGGTGTCGTCGAGGGCGGCCTCCACCTCGTCCATCACGTAGAACGGCGA
>JAGQTW010000401.1:1043-1635 GCA_020438785.1 Mycobacterium sp.
ACCGCGGTCAGCGACTTCTCACCGCCGGACAGCAGCGACAGCCGCTTGATCTTCTTGCCCGGCGGACGGGCCTCGACCTCGACGCCGGTGGTCAGCAGGTCGTCGGGGTCGGTTAGCAGCAGCCGGCCCTCGCCGCCCGGGAACAGCGTGGCGAACACCTGCTCGAACTCGCGCTCCACGTCGGCGTAGGCCTCGGCGAAGACCTGCAGGATCCGGTTGTCGACGTCGGCGATCACGTCCAGCAGGTCCTTGCGGGCGGCCTTGACGTCCTCGAGCTGGGTGGACAGGAAGTTGTAGCGCTCCTCCAGCGCCGCGAACTCCTCGAGCGCCAGCGGGTTGACCCGGCCGAGCTCGGCCAGTTCCCGCTCGGCCCGCTTGGCGCGGCGCTCCTGGGTGGGTCGGTCGAACGGCAGCGGCGCCGGGGTCGTCACCTGCTCGCCACGCTCGCGGGCCTGTTCGTACTCGGCCATCTCCAACTCCGACGGCGGCAGCGCCACGTCGGGGCCGTATTCGGCGATCAGGTCGTCGGCGGCCATGCCGAACTGCTCGAGCACCATCTGCTCGAGCTGTTCGATGCGCAGCGCGGCCTGGG
>JAGQTW010000402.1 GCA_020438785.1 Mycobacterium sp.
CGGACTTCGGCCAGGCCACCGGTGCCGCGGTGCCGCTGGACGATTACGGCTACAGCGACTACCGGTAGTCACTGACGAGAAAGCCCCGGCCATGTGCCGGGGCTTTCTCTCTTTCCGCGAGCATGCGCAAACTCGCACGAATCGGGCTGCCGGAGTGCGATTTTGCGCATGCTCGCGGCGAGCTGGCGATGAGTTCGGGCGGGGGCCGTCGGAGCCCGCGCCTAGACTGGCCGTCGTGCTCATCGGTTCCCACGTCCGCTCCGACAACCCGCTTCTCGGCGCGCTCAACGACGACGCCGACGCGGTCCAGTTCTTCCTCGGCGACCCGCAGAGCTGGAAAAAACCCAAGCCCCGCGAGGACGCCGACATGCTGCGCCGCTCGCCGATCCCGCTGTACGTGCACGCCCCGTATCTGATCAACGTGGCCTCGGCCAACAACCGGGTGCGAATCCCGTCGCGCAAGATCCTGCAGGACACCTGCGACGCGGCCGGCGAGATCGGCGCCACGGCGGTGATCGTGCACGGTGGGCACGCCGACGACAACGACATGGAGGCCGGTTTCGAGCGCTGGGTGAAGGCGCTCAACGCCTTGGAGACCGACGTCCCGGTCTACCTGGAGAACACCGCGGGCGGCGACCACGCAATGGCCCGGCACTTCGACACCATCGCCCGGCTGTGGGACCGCATCGGCGACATGGGCATCGGGTTCTGCCTGGACACCTGCCACGCCTGGGCGGCCGGCGAGGAGCTGATCGACGCGGTCGACCGGATCAAGGCCATCACCGGCCGCATCGACCTGGTGCACTGCAACGACTCCCGCGACGCCAAGGGGTCCGGCGCCGACCGGCACGCCAACTTCGGCACCGGACAGATCGATCCGCAACTGCTCGTCGCGGTCGTCGAGGCCGCCGCAGCGCCGGTGATCTGCGAGACGGCCGACGAGGGCCGCAAGGACGACATCGCCTTCCTGCGCGACAACGTTCCCGGCTAGGTGAGGTACACCTTCCGCAGCGTCTCGGTCACCGTCCACACCGTCTCGGCGCCCGCGGTCAGCCGTACCACGTCGCCCGGGCCCAGGGTGAGCGGCGCGGTGCCGTCGGCGAACTCGACCGTCGCCGCCCCGGACAGCACGACGAACACCTCCTCGGCCTCGACGTCGCGCATCACACCGGGAGTCATCTCCCAGATCCCGACGTCCAGCCCGCCGAACCGGCCGAGCTCGGCGACGCCGGTGCTCGGGTCGCCGGCGACGGACTGGTCTGCGGCCACCGGCTCGAGTTGGAGGCGGTGGGCGGCGGCATGCACGACGGCGTTGGCTTTCACGGCAAGCAGCATGCCACATTACGCATCTTGTGCGGTTGTCGGAAAAATGTAACAGTGGTGGGATGCCGGACACCCATGTCGTCACCAACCAGGTTCCACCGCTCGCCGACCACAACCCCGCCAGCTCGCCGGTGCTCGTCGAGGCGCTGATCCGCGAGGGCGGGCAGTGGGGCCTCGACGAAGTCAACGAACTCGGCGCGATCTCGGGCGGCGCCCAGGCGCAGCGCTGGGGCGAACTGGCCGACCGCAACGTCCCGATCCTGCACACTCACGACCGGTATGGGCACCGGGTTGACGAGGTCGAGTACGACCCGGCCTATCACGAGCTGATGCGCACCGCGATCGCGCACGGGCTGCACGCCGCGCCCTGGGCCGACGACCGTCCCGGCGCCCACGTCGTCCGCGCGGCGAAGATGTCGGTCTGGACCCCCGAACCGGGCCACGTCTGCCCGATCTCGATGACCTACGCCGTCGTCCCCGCGCTGCGGCACAACCCGGAGCTGGCCGCGCTCTACGAGCCGCTGCTGACCAGCCGCGAATACGACCCCGAACTCAAGCTCGCCACCACCAAGGTCGGCATCACCGCGGGCATGTCGATGACCGAGAAGCAGGGCGGCTCCGACGTGCGGGCCGGCACCACCGAGGCCACCCCCAACGGCGACGGCAGCTACACCCTGGTCGGCCACAAGTGGTTCACCTCGGCGCCGATGTGCGACATCTTCCTGGTGCTGGCGCAGGCCCCGAGCGGGCTGAGCTGCTTCCTGCTGCCGCGGATCCTGCCCGACGGCAGCCGCAACCGGATGCGCATCCAGCGGCTCAAAGACAAGCTGGGCAACCACGCCAACGCCTCCAGCGAGATCGAGTACGACGGCGCCGTCGCCTGGCTGGTCGGCGAGGAGGGCCGCGGGGTGCCGACCATCATCGAGATGGTCAACCTGACCCGGCTGGACTGCACCCTGGGCAGCGCCACCAGCATGCGCAGCGGGCTGACACGCGCCATCCACCACGCCCAGCACCGAAAGGCGTTTGGCGCCTACCTGATCGACCAGCCGCTGATGCGCAACGTGCTGGCCGACCT
>JAGQTW010000403.1 GCA_020438785.1 Mycobacterium sp.
CCATCCGGATCTCGCGCAGCTTGCGCGCCGGGGTGGTCTCGACCGCCGCCCGCTTCTCGGCGTCGGTCTGCGCGAGCACGAGTAACTGGTAGTTCTTCACGTACTGCTGCTCGATGGTCGAGCCACCACGGGTGTCGGCGTCACCCCTGATGAAACCGGCCAGACCGGTCAGCGTGCCCTGGACGTCGACGCCGTTGTGCTCGGCAAACCTCTTGTCCTCGATCGAGACGATCGCCAACTTCATGGTGTCGGCGATCTTGTCGCTGGGGACTTCGAAACGACGCTGCGAGTACAGCCAGGCGATGGTGTTGCCCTTGGCGTCCACCATGGTCGTGACGGCCGGGACTTGACCCTCGACCAGCTGGGCCGAGCCATTGGCCACCACGTCGGAGGCCCGGTTGGAGACCAGGCCGAGACCACCCACCACCGGGAACAGCAGCGCCGCCATGATCACGCTGGCCAACAGGCAGCACCAGGCCAACTTGATGAAGGTGGCGCCGGCCGGGGGGCGTTCCGACATGCATACAGAGTACTGAGGTCAATCGGCCCTTGCGGACGGAGCCGACCCGGGCGAAGATGAGGCCGGGAATTTTCGGGGGCGTCAGATAAGCGCAGTTCAAGATCGGTCGGGACGGTCGTCCCAAAAAAGCTGTGATCCAAGTGTTGCGCAAACGATACCTGACCACCTAACTTAAACACACAGTGCGATTCAGGTAACACCTCGAGGCGCAATGTGGCGTAGGTCGCAAACACGATCTACACGGGGAATGTGCCGCCTCGGGCGGCCCGTACGAAGGGGACCGCCGGTGTCAGGTATTCGGCCCGCTGCCCGCAGGACAGCCGCAGTACCGTTGCACGGTTCAATCCACGGAGCAGAGGGCGAAGCCCGAATCGCGTGGGTGTCGAAGGCCTTGTGCCGTGCGACCGATCCCGACGAGTTGTTCGTGCGCGGCGCCGCCCAGCGCAAGGCCGCGGTCATCTGTCGGCACTGTCCCGTCATCGCCGAATGCGGCGCCGACGCCCTGGACAATCGCGTCGAGTTCGGCGTTTGGGGCGGCATGACCGAGCGCCAGCGCCGCGCGCTGCTCAAGCAGCACCCCGAGGTGGTGTCCTGGAGCGAATTCTTCGCCGCTCAGCGCAAACACCGCAGCGTTAGCTAAAACCGACGGCTGACGACGGCCCTGAGCGGCCGGCCCCGCACGGGTCAGCCGGTCTCGCCGGTGATCTGGTCGGCGATCGCCTGCAAGGCGTCGAGGTCGGACACGTCGAACGGTAGCGAGGGCACGCCCACCACCGGTACGTGCGGATTGGCGCCGGTGAATCGCGACAGCAGCCGAACCTCACGCTTGGCGGTCTGTGCACGGTCGGCGTGGATGCGCAGCACCGCCGCCGTCAGCTCGCCCGCGGCATCGCCGCTCCCGTCGAGTTCCTCGGCGCCGTCGACCGCGCGCTCCACGGTCAGCGCGCACAGCGTCGGGTGCGTGCGGTTGAGGATCAGGCCGGCCAGCGGCATGCCCTCCCCGGAGAGCCGGTCGACGAAGAAGGACGCCTCGCGCAGGGCGTCCGGTTCGGCGGCCGACACCACCACGAACTGGGTGCCGCGCCGCTTGAGCAATTCATAGGTGCGGTCGGCCTTCTCCCGGAAGCCACCGAAGGTGGAGTCCAGCGACTGCACGAACGCCGAGGCATCGGAGAGCATCTGCGAACCCAGGATCGTCGACATCGCCTTCATGGCCAGCCCGACGACGCCGGTGACCAGCTTGCCGATGCCGCGGCCGGGCGCCAGCAGCATCCGCCACAGCCTGCCGTCCATGAAGCTGCCGAGCCGTTTGGGGGCGTCGAGGAAGTCCAGCGCGTTGCGCGACGGCGGGGTGTCGACCACCACGAGGTCCCAGCGGTCCTGGCCCAGCAGCTGGCCCAGCTTCTCCATGGCCATGTATTCCTGCGTGCCGGCCAGTGAGGTGGCCACCGTCTGATAGAACTGGTTGTCCAGAATCGCCTGTGCGCGTTCGGGGCCGGAGTGTTCGATCACCATCTCGTCGAACGTTCGCCGCATGTCCAGCATCATCGCGTGCAGCTGGCCGGTGGCCCCGTTGCCGATCGGAACCTGCTGCGGCTCGTTGCCCAACTCCTTGATGCCCAGCGCCTGGGCCAGTCGCTTGGCCGGGTCGATGGTCAGCACCACCACGGTGCGGCCGTACTCCGCGGCGCGCAACGCGATCGCCGCGGCGGTCGTGGTCTTGCCGACACCGCCGGCCCCGCAGCACACCACCACCCGGGTGGAGGTGTCGCGAAGGATGGCCTGCATGTCCAGTGTCGGAGGCGCGCCACTCATCACCTGACCCCCTGCTGCGCAAGCGTTTCCGCTAGTTCGTACAGACTGCCGAGATCCACGCCGTCGGGGATCGTGGGCAGGTCCAGTCGCGCCACGTGCAGCTGGTCGAGCTGTTCGGCGCTCTCCGCGCGGGCCCGGATCCGGCTGGCATGCTCGATGGTCTCGGTGAGCAGGCCGGCGAAGTCGGCGTCGCTCAGGGCGATACCCGCCCGGGACAGCCCCGCCCGCACCGCGTCGGCGTCGATATCACCCTCGGCGGCCTTGGCCAGATCCTCCGGCGGCAGGAACGGCGGGATGTTGCGGTTGACGATCACGCTGCCGATCGGCAGGCCGAGGGACTCGAGCTCTTCGATGGCCTCGATGGTCTCCTGGATGGGCAGCGCCTCGAGCAGCGTGACGAGGTGGATGGCGGTCTGATCGGAGTGCAGCAGCTTCACCACGCCCTCGGCCTGCGAGTGCACCGGGCCGCCCTTGGCCAGATCCGACACCGCCTTGGTGACGTCAAGGAACCGCGCGATCCTCCCGGTCGGGGGGGAGTCGACGACGATGGCGTCGTAGGCCGGCCGCTTGTTGCGGTCCAGCCGGACCACCGACTCCTTGATCTTGCCGGTCAGCAACACGTCGCGCAGCCCCGGTGCGATCGTCGTCGCGAACTCGATGGCCCCGATCCGGCGCATCGCCCGCCCGGCGATGCCGAGGTTGTAGAACATGTCCAGGTATTCCAAGAACGCGGCCTCGATGTCGATGGCCAGGGCGTTGACGTGCCCGCCGCCGTCGGCGGTGGCGATCTTCAGCTCCTCGTAGGGCAGCGGCGGCACGTCGAACAACTGCGCAATTCCTTGGCGCCCTTCGACTTCCACCAACAACACCCGGCGGCCACCGGCGGCCAGGGTAAGCGCAAGGGCGGCCGCGACAGTCGTCTTGCCGGTGCCGCCCTTGCCGCTGACGAAGTGCAGCCGCGCCTTCGTCAGCCGGGAGGGCCAGCCGACGGCGCTGCCGTCGGTCGATGTGGTCGCCATCAATGCATGCTAGCCAAGGGAGGACGAGGCCCTGGACGATTGGCCCGCAGCGATAGGCTTCGGTCATGAGTCAACCCACCACATGGGAGTACGCCACCGTGCCGCTGCTGACCCATGCCACCAAGCAGATCCTCGACCAGTGGGGAGCCGACGGCTGGGAACTCGTCGCCGTGCTCCCGGGCCCGACCGGTGAACAACACGTCGCCTACCTGAAGCGGCCGAAGTGAGCGCTTCCCATCGGCTCGCCGAACTCGGCATAGCGCTGCCCGCGGTGACCAAGCCGCTGGCCGCCTACGTGCCTGCGGTCCGCACCGGAAATCTGGTCTACACCGCGGGCCAGCTGCCGCTGGTCGATGGCAAGCTGACCCACACCGGCAAGGCCGGCGCCGAGGTCAGCCCCGAACACGCCCGGGTCGCCGCCCGCACGTGCGCGCTGAACGCGCTGGCCGCCATCGACGCGCTGGTCGGCATCGACAACGTCACCCGCATCGTCAAGGTGGTCGGCTTCGTCGCCTCCGCCCCCGGTTTCAGCGGACAGCCCGGGGTGATCAACGGCGCCTCGGAGTTGCTCGGCGAGGTGTTCGGGGAGGCCGGCCAGCATGCGCGGTCGGCAGTCGGGGTGTCCGAACTGCCGCTGGACGCACCCGTGGAGGTCGAACTCATCGTCGAGGTCGCGTGAGCGACGATCAGGC
>JAGQTW010000404.1 GCA_020438785.1 Mycobacterium sp.
TGCTTGCGGTCGGCCACCGAGATGGCGCCGAAGTCCCGGCTGGTGGCGCCGGACAGGTGCATGTAGCGCTTGGCGATCATCGCCACCTGCGCCGCCGGGGTGGACAACCCGTGCGGGTAGGAGAACGAGTTGTCCACACTCGTGGAGTCCGCCCCCTGGATCAGCCGCAGCTGCACCTGGCCGAAGCGCATGCCGGAGCGCTCGTTGAAAGCCCGATACGCCACAACACAATCCGCGACACCGGTGGCCACCGCGATGGCCGCCTGCTGAACGGTCGCGCACGCCGCGCCGCCGCCGTGATGGATCTTGGAGAAGAACTTCAGATCACCGATTCCGGTCGCCCGCGCGACGGCCACCTCGGTATTCGAGTCCATGGTGAAGGTCACCATGCCGTCGACGTCGGCGGGCGTCAGACCCGCATCGTCGAGGGCGTCCAGCACCGCCTCGGCGGCCAGCCGCAGCTCGCTCCGCCCGGAGTCCTTGGAGAAGTCCGTCGCACCGATCCCGGCGATCGCCGCCTTCCCCGAAAGCTCGCCGGGCATCAGGCATTCCCTTCGATCGTCAGCGTCGAGGTGGCGATCACGTGGTCGCCGAGGCTGTTGCTGCCGGTGACCTTCACCGTGATGAGCCCGTCCTCGATGGCGGTCACCTCACCGGAGAACGTCACCGTGTCGTAGGCGTACCACGGCACACCGAGCCGCAGGCCGATCGACTTGATCACGGCGTTCGGTCCGGCCCAGTCCGTGACATAGCGCTGCACCAGGCCGGTGTCGGTGAGGATGTTGACGAAGATGTCTTTGGATCCCTTGGCCTGCGCCTTGTCCCGGTCGTGGTGGACATCCTGGTAGTCACGGGTGGCGATCGCGGTCGAGACGATGAACGTGGGATCGCCGTACAGCGCCAGCTCGGGCAGCTTGGTGCCGACGTGAACAGATGGGGCGCTCATGCCTGCGGCTCCCACGCGTACAGGGTCCACGCGGGCCCATCCTCACCGGCCGGAAAGTCGATATACGTTGCCTGAACCGGCATTCCGATCTCCACCTTGGAATGGTCGACGTCGCGCAGCTCACCGAGCATGCGTACGCCCTCCTCGAGTTCGACGAGCGCGATGACGAACGGCACCGTGCGCCCCGGGACTTTCGGGGCGTGGTGCACCACGAAGCTGAACACCGTTCCCTTGCCGCTGGCGACGGCGTAGTCGGTTGGAATGTCTTTGTCCTGCCACAGCGCGGGCACGGGTGGATGCTGCAAGGTGCCGTCGGGCCGCTTCTGCAGGCGCAGTTCGTGTGCGTTGACGCCATCCCAGAAGAACTGGGTGTCCTTCGACGGGGCCGGTCGCATCATGAACGCCGGGTCCAGATCCTCGGGCACCGCAGACACTGGCGCGGCCGCCTGATCGGCAGGCTTGAACTTCATGATGCGCCACATCATTTCGGCGACGTCCTCGTCGCCGACCTGCCAGGTGATCTTCTGGGTGATGAAGAAGCCCTCGCCGAGTGCGGTGTTCTTCGGGCCGACGACGTCGGTGAGTTCGGCGCTGACGCTGACCTCTTCACCGGGACGCAGGTAACGGTGGTAGGTCTGCTCGCAGTTCGTTGCGACGACGCCGATGTAACCGGCGTCGTCGAACAGCGTGATGATCTTGCCCAGCGGGTCGTCGTCCGGACGGTTTCCGCCGAGGCCCATCATCGTCCACACCTGGATCATTGCCGGTGGCGCAACGATGCCCGGGTGGCCGGCCTCCTTGGCGGCGGCCTCGTCGACGTAGATGGGATTCTTGTCCCCGATCGCGTCGAGCCAGTGGTCGATCATCGGCTGATTGACGGCGTGGCGGCCGGTGCGGGGCTTACTCTTGCCCTCGGCCTTGACCTTCTCCGCGGCGGTGCGGATGTCGTCGACGGCGCCCATTACCGCGGAACCCTCGGCACCTTGAGGCCCGACGCCGCGACTTGCTCGCGCATCACCTCGTTGACCCCGCCGCCGAAGGTGATCACCAGGTTGCGCTTGGTCTGCGAGTCCAGCCACTCCAGCAGTTCGGCGGTCTGGGACTCGGCGGGGTTGCCGTACTTGCCGACGATCTCCTCGGCCAACCGGCCGATGCGCTGGATCCGCTCGGTCGAAAACACCTTGGTGGCAGCGGCGTCCGCGATGTCGATGGTCTCGCCCGAGGCCGCAACCTGCCAGTTGAACAGCTCGTTGATCCGCCAGATCGCCTTGATCTCGCCCAGCAGCCGGCGCACGTCGTCGTGGTCGAGCGGGGTCACACCGTTGCCACCCGGCTTCGACGCCCACTCGTGCACCCGGTCGTAGATGCCCGCGATCCGGCCGGCCGGTCCCAACATCACCCGCTCATGGTTGAGCTGGGTGGTGATCAGCCGCCAGCCCGCGTTCTCCTGACCGACCAGCATGTCGACCGGAACCCGGACATCGTTGTAGTACGTCGCGTTGGTGTGGTGTGCGCCGTCCGAGAGGATGATGGGCGTCCAGGAGTAGCCCGGATCGGTGGTGTCGACGATGAGGATCGAGATCCCCTTGTGCTTCAACGCATCCGGATCGGTGCGGCACGCCAACCAGACGTAATCGGCGTCGTGGCCACCCGTGGTCCAGATCTTCTGACCGTTGACGATGTACTCGTCGCCCTGGCGCACCGCGGAGGTGCGCAATGAAGCCAGGTCGGTGCCCGCCTCCGGCTCGGAATAGCCGATGGCGAAATGGACCTCACCGGCCAGGATGGCCGGAAGGAACTTCTTCTTCTGGGCTTCGGTGCCGTACTCCTGCAGGGTCGGCCCGACGGTCTGCAACGTCACCGCCGGCAGTGGGACGTCGGCGCGGGCGGCCTCGTTGACGAAGATCGACTGCTCAACCGGACCGAAGCCGTGGCCGCCGTACTCCTTGGGCCAGCCCACCCCGAGCTTGCCGTCGGAACCCATCCGCTTGATGATCGCGCGGTAGGCCTTGCCGTGCCGGTCGACTTCCATCTCGGCCCGTTCCTCGGCCGAGATGAGATTCGAGAAGTACTGCCGCAGTTCGCCTTGCAGGTGACGCTGCTCCGGGGTCAGTTCGATGTACATTGCGCTCCCACCAGGTCGAGGCGATGCGACGGGCCACCCAGCATTCGGGTGAGATCCTTGATTGACGAGTAGTAACGGTGCATGGGGTAGGTGATGTCCATGCCCATACCGCCATGCAGGTGATGGCAGGTCTGCATGGCCGGCGGCGCCTGCGAAGTCAGCCAATAGCCCAGCACGTCGAGGTCGTCGTCGGCGTCCCTACCTTCGGCGAGCCGCCAGATCACCGAGTTGGACGCCAAAGCGATTGTGCGAGAGGCGATGTAGACCTCGGCCAGCTGCGCGGCCACGGTCTGGAACGTGGACAGCGGCCTGCCGAACTGCTGGCGGTTGGCCACGTAGTCCGCGGTCAGCGCCAGGGCACCGGCAACCAGGCCCGCCGCGAAGGCTCCGATGGCGGCCAGCGCCAACTGGTTTACCCGATGGGCGGAAGCGCCCTCGAGCACGGCGTCGGACTCGACGGCCACATCGGTGAAGGTGACGGCGTATTCGTCCCCGCCGGTGGAAGACGGTGTCTTGGTCAGCGCGACGCCGTCGGCCTTCGGCGAGACCATTGCGACGCCGCTGTCGGCCGTCACGAGCAGCCAGTCAGCCTGTTCGGCGTAGGGCACGGCGACCTTGGTGCCGTTGAGCCGACCGCCGGACAGCGTGGTTGCTGGACGGTCGGGTAGCGAGGCGCCGGGCTCGTCGAGCGCGGCGGAGAGGATCGCGCCCTTGCCCACGCCGGCGAGGAAGCGGTCCTGCTGGGTATCGGAGGCGAGATCGAGCAGCGGAATCAGGCCGAGTCCGAGGGTGGCCAGCGCCGGTGAGATCGTCCCGTGCCTGCCGATCTCGGTCAGCGCCGTCGCGATCTCCGGCAGCCCGACACCATCTCCCCCGAGGCGCTCGGGCACCCCGAGCGACGTCACCCCCCCAGAAACCAGAGCGTCCCAGCTGTTGTCGCGGTCCAGGACCGAGGTCACCACATCGGCGACGGCCTGCTGCGCCGGGTCCGGAGTGAAATCCACCCGAATCCTCCTTGATTCGGTGATTACAAAGCTGCAGGAGCCTTACCGGTGTAGTCAACCTGCCAGTGCTTGATGCCGTTGAGCCACCCCGCACGTAGCCGCTCGGGGGTACCCATCGAGGTGATGTCGGGCATGTGGTCGGCGATTGCATTGAACATCAGGTTGATGGTCATCTTGGCCAGATTGGCCCCGACGCAGTAATGCACCCCGGTGCCGCCGAATCCGACGTGCGGGTTCGGGTTGCGCAGAATATTGAATGTGTGCGGATCGTCGAAGACCTCTTCGTCGAAGTTGGCCGACCGGTAGAAGATAGCCACCCGCTGGCCCTTCTTGATCTTCACCCCGGACAGTTCGACGTCCTCGCCGGCAGTGCGCTGGAAGGCGGTTACCGGCGTGGCCCACCGCACGATCTCGTCGGCGGCGGTCTCCGGGCGCTCGCTCTTGTACAGCTCCCACTGGTCAGGATGTTCGGCGAAGGCGATCATGCCGTGGGTGATCGAGTTGCG
>JAGQTW010000405.1 GCA_020438785.1 Mycobacterium sp.
GCCAAGAAGGCTCCGGCCAAGAAGGGCCGCCGCTAGATCTCACCGACAAATACGCCGCGGGCCCAACACGCCCGCGGCGTATTTGCGTGTCGGGGCCGGGACCGTTACGCCCTGTTCGTCGCGAGCGCGCTGGCGATGTAGTCGGCGGCGACCAGTCGGCCGTCGTCGAGTGACAGAATCCAGGTACTGCCCTTGCGGTTGCTCGACTTCACCGGCGTCATGCCGTCGCGGGCGCACCACCACTCCAGCAGGTACGGAATCACCTTGCCCTGCGTGCAGATCACCGGGGTTCCGCCCTTGGCCGCGATCTCGATCACCCGTTCCTGTGCCGCCCGCGGGTCATCCGCATACGCCTCTTCGGTGAGTGTCGGTTCGACGATGATCGTCACACCCAGTTCCTGCGCCAGCGGTTCGACGGTCTGGGTGCAGCGATCCCGGTCGGCGGCGTAAACGTCGGTGGCGCCGAACGCCATCAACTGTCCGACCAACGACTCCGCCTGGGCGCGACCGTTCTTGTCCAACGGTCTGCTCCGATCGTCACCCTTGTAACGGGCCTTGACGCCGGCGGTGCCGTGCCGGACGACCAATACGGTCTGGGTGTCGGCGCGATACTCGGCGAAGCGTTGCAGGACCTCGCGGTCATGGGGATAGCTCAGCATCCCAGACGCTTCGGCGACCGGCAGCCACACCAACCGGTCGACCTCCTCACCCGGGGCGAAATCTCCACCGACACCGCGCGCGGCCCAGTAGTGGACGATCTTGAGGCCCTCGGGAATCGGGTAGCTCACCTCGGTCAGCCGTCGGCCCAGATGCGACCGCTGGCCGGTTTCCTCCCAGATCTCGCGCACCGCGGCCACCGGTTCGTTCTCGCCGGCGTCCAACTTGCCCTTCGGTAGCGACCAGTCGTCGTAGCGCGGACGGTGAATCACCGCGACCCGCGGTTGACCGGAGTCCGGGTCCGGCCGCCACAGCACCGCGCCCGCCGCGATCACCTGCTGAGCCGGCTTGTGCTTCCTGGCTGTTTCCTTCTTCGTCGATTTGGTCTTCGAGCCGTCCCGTGACGTCCCCTTGGCCACCTCAACTCCCACAAGTCAATTGGGTGCCCGCACAGTGCGGCACGCGCCCGATGTCTGGCACTCAGTGCTGCCGACGACTGTCCATCAGCCAGACCTGATGGTCCCGGACTTGGTGGCCGGCGTGCGGCGAAGCGGTCCAGTGCCCCTCGGGCCCGAGTTCCCAGCAGCGTGTCGACGGATCCATCGCCGAGTCGAACACCTCCTCGAGATACGCGGTCAGGCGGGGGTCTTTGACCTGGGCCATCACCTCCACGCGGCGGTCGAGGTTGCGATGCATCATGTCGGCGCTGCCAATGAAGGTCTGGTCCAGCGCACGGAAATTGATGATCCGGGAGTGCTCGAGGAACTGTCCGAGGATGGAGCGCACGACGATGTTCTCCGAGAAGCCTTGTGCGCCCGGCTTCAACGCGCAGATACCGCGGACCACCACCTCGACCCGAACGCCGGCCTGCGACGCCCGGTAGAGGGCGTCGATGACCTGCTCGTCGACCAGGGCGTTGGCCTTCACCCGGATTCGCCCGTTGCCGCCGTCCCGGTGGGCGGCGATCTCACCATCGATGCGCTCGATGATTCCCTTGCGCACGCCGTACGGGGCGACCAACAGGTTTCGGTAACTCATCTTGCGCGAGTAACCGGTGAGCGAGTTGAACAGATCCGTCAGATCGGCGCCGATGTCCGGTGCCGCCGTCAACAGGCCGACATCTTCATACAGCCGAGCGGTCTTCGGGTTGTAGTTGCCGGTGCCGATGTGGCAGTACCGGCGGATCGTCGACCCCTCGCGGCGCACGACGAGACACGTCTTGCAGTGGGTCTTCAGCCCGATGAGCCCGTAGACCACATGCACGCCCGCATCCTCCAGCTTGCGGGCCCACTTGATGTTGGCCTGTTCATCGAAGCGCGCCTTCAACTCGACGAGGGCGACCACCTGCTTGCCGGCCTCGGCCGCGTCGATCAACGCGTTCACGATCGGCGAGTCACCGGATGTGCGGTACAGCGTCTGCTTGATCGCCAACACATTCGGGTCGGCCGCCGCCTGTTCGATGAAGCGTTGAACACTGGTGGAGAACGAGTCGTACGGATGATGCACCAGGACGTCACCGTCGCGCAGCGTCGCGAAAATGCTCTTGGGCGTCTCGCGCTCACCGAACGCCGGATGGGTGGCCGGCACGAACGGACGGTCCTTGAGTGCGGGCCGATCCACCCCGTAGATCTGCCACAGCGCAGACAGATCCAGCAGCCCGGGCACCTGCACCACGTCGCCCGGATCGACGTCGAGTTCCCGCAACAGCAGTCCGAGCATGTGCTCGGTCATGTCGTCGGCGACCTCGAGACGGACCGGGGAGCCGAACCGGCGGCGGGCAAGCTCGCGCTCCAGCGCCTGCAGTAGGTCCTCGTCCCGGTCTTCCTCCACCGACATGTCGGCGTTGCGGGTGATCCGGAACGCGTGGTGTTCGACGATTTCCATGCCGGGAAACAGCACCGGCAGGAACGCGGCGATGAGCTCCTCCATCGGCAGGAACCGGATCGACGAGGCTTCCTCATCGGCTTTCGTCAGCTCCACGAACCGGTCGACGTTGTCGGGCACCTTGATACGGGCGAAGTGCTCGCCGCCGTCGGTCGGCGACTTCACCGTGATCGCCAGGTTCAGGCTCAGGCCGCTGACGAACGGGAACGGGTGCGCCGGATCCACGGCAAGGGGAGTGAGGACCGGGAAGACCTGCTCGTGGAAGTAGGCCGACAGCTGGGTGCGCTCGGCCTCGGTGAGGTCGGCCCAGGTGACGATGACAATGCCCTCGGCGGCCAGGGCGGGCCGCACCGAGTCGAGGAACACCTGGGCGTGGCGCTGCGAGATCTGCCGGTTGCGCTCGGCGATGCGGCGCAACTGCTCGCGCGGAGACAGCCCATCGGCGGAGCGCACCGACAGCCCCATCTCGTCGCGGCGCTTGAGCCCGGCGACGCGGACCATGTAGAACTCGTCGAGGTTGGAGGCGAAGATCGCCAGGAACTTGGCCCGCTCCAGCAGCGGCAGCGAGGTGTCGGCGGCCAGCGCCAGCACCCGCGCGTTGAAGTCCAGCCAGCTCAGCTCCCGATTGAGGTACCGATGCTCGGGCAGGGCGTCCTCGACGGCCGCCGCAGTGGCCGCGGGCGGAGCCTCCGGTGCCGCATCGCCCGACTCCCAGTCGTCCTCGGTCGCGCGGGCTTCGGCTTCGGTGTCGGTCATGGCTGCGATCATCCCTCATCGGCGGCGCGCGCGGCTACCGGCCGCCCAATGTCGAGCGGTGTTCAGCAGATGTTCAGCTTCACAGCCTGGCTAGCCGCGCCGCAGGGCCTCGGCCGTCGCCGCGCCGACCCCGAGCCGTTCGGCCGCGGCGAGGTCCTCGGGGGTGTCGATGTCGCAGCGCAGGCCCGGCCACGGTCCGGTCAGTTCCACCGCGCCGGAATCCCGGTGGCGGTGTGCCGAATCGGCGCCGAACCGCGGGTCCAGCGGGCTGCCGAAGGCGAACAACGCCGCGGTGCCGCTGCCGTGGCGGTCGGCGACGAAGCTGCGCCGGTGCGATCGGCCCTGTGTCAGTGCCTCTTCCAGCTCCACACTTCGGAGCGCGGGCAGATCACCTTGCAGCACAGCGATATTCGGGGTCCGGTCGGCCACGGCGGCGGCCGCCGCGAGGATGGCGCTGTTGAGCGGATCGGGGTCCGAACTCGGCGTCGGGTCGGGTAACACCTCGGCGCCGAGTCCGCGCGCGGCCGCGGCGGCGGTCTCGTCCGGGGTCACGATGGTGATCGAGTGCAGTGCGCTGACGGCGCGGGCCGCGGCGATGGTGTCCAGGAGCATGGCGAGCACGACGTGTTCCCGGCTGCCCCCGGCGAACACGGGGGCCAGCCGGGTCTTGGCATCGGCGAGGCGCTTGACGGCGATGACGAGGCCGACATCGGGGGCGCCGCTCATGGTTGTCATCCTGCCAGCGCCGCCAACCCGGCCCGCTGCTCGGTCCGCCCGCGGGCCGCATCGTCGCCCGAGTGGCACCCGACTAGGTTGAAAGGGCGGCGACGAGATGCGGATGCGGGGTGCTGACATGACCGGTGCGGTGGGCACTGCGGCGGTGATGGGCGCGGGCGCCTGGGGTACGGCGCTGGCCAAGGTGCTCGCCGACGCCGGCAACGAGGTGCGGCTGTGGGCCAGGAACATCGACGTGGCCCGGGAGATCAACGACGCGCACACCAACACCCCGTACCTGCCGGAGGTGAAACTGCCCGGGGCCATCCGGGCCACCACCGATGCCGCGGAGGCGCTCGACGGGCTGACCACTGTGCTGCTGGGCGTGCCCGCGCAGACACTGCGGGCCAACCTCGAAGCGTGGTCCGGCTTCGTCGCCGACGGTGCCACCCTGGTGAGCCTGGCCAAGGGCATCGAACTGAACACCCTGATGCGGATGAGCCAGGTCATCGTGGCCGTCACCGGTGTGGACTCCAGCCAGGTCGCCGTGGTGTCCGGGCCGAACCTTGCCGATGAGATCGCCGACGAGCAACCGGCGGCCACCGTGGTGGCCTGCACCGACTCCGGCCGGGCGGTGGCGTTGCAGCGGGCGCTGAACACCGCCTACTTCCGGCCGTACACCAACGCCGACGTCACCGGCACCGAGATCGGCGGCGCCTGCAAGAACGTCATCGC
>JAGQTW010000406.1 GCA_020438785.1 Mycobacterium sp.
CCCTGCCCACCACGCCGACCACCTGGGCCGGCCCGCGCGGCGAGTTGCAGGGCGCCTGGGCCGCGGCGGCATCACCGCGCGGCGCGGTGCTGGTGATCCACGAGAACAAGGGGCTCAACGACTGGGTGCGCTCGGTGGCGGGCCGGCTGGCCGGGGCGGGCTACTCCGCGCTGGCCATCGACCTGCTCTCCGAGGAGGGCGGCACCGCGACGTTCACCGACCCGGCGGCGGCGACGGCGGCATTGGGCACCATGGCGCCCGAGCGGTTCATCGCCGACCTGAGATCCGGGCTGGGCGAGCTGGCTGTCCGGGTCCCGGACCGGAAGCTGGCCGCGGTCGGCTTCTGCTTCGGCGGCGGCCTGGTGTGGCGGCTGCTCGCCGCGGGTGAACCGCGGCTCGCCGCAGCCGTGCCGTTCTACGGTCCGCTGCCGGACGATCCGGATTTCGCCGGGTCCCGCGGCGCCGCCGTGCTCGGCTTCTATGGCGCGCTCGACCAGCGGGTCACCGCATCGGAGCCGGCGGCGCGGGCCGCGCTGGAGCGGGCCGGTCTGGTCCACGAACTCGTCGTCGAACCCGACGCCGACCATGCGTTCTTCAACGACACCGGCCCGCGCTACCGGCCCGCCGCGGCGGCCGACGCCTGGCGGCGGCTGCAGGACTGGTTCAACCGCCACCTGGCATAGTTCACCGGCAGTTCAGGTCCCCGCCGGTGTCCCGTTGGGCGCCGCACATCGGCGGCGGATCAGATACGGCCATGCGGGTGGTGCAGGTCGCGAACTTCTACGGACCCCGCTCCGGCGGTCTTCGCACCGCGGTCGACCGGCTCGGCGCCGAGTACTGCGCGGCCGGCCACCAGGTGTTCCTCATCGTGCCCGGAGACCGCCACACCCACACCCTTCTGCCCACCGGCGTCACCCGGATCACCGTGCCCGCCAGGCAGATCCCGTTCACCGGCGGCTACCGTGCGGTGCTGCCCGCTCCGGTGACCGGCCTGCTGGAGCGGCTGGCTCCGGACGCGGTCGAAGTCTCGGACCGGTTCACCCTCCGCTCGCTGGGCACCTGGGGCGCCCGCCACGGAGTAACGACGGTGATGATCTCCCACGAGCGGCTGGATCGCCTGACCGCGCAACTGCTTCCGGCGCCACTGGCCCGGCGGGTCGCGGATATCGCAAATCGCCGCACCGCGGCCAGCTATGACACCGTGCTGTGCACCACCGCCTTCGCCCGCGAGGAGTTCGACCGCATCGGCGCCACCAACGTCATGACGGTGCCGTTGGGCGTCGACCTGCAGATGTTCCATCCCCGCCGGTTCTGCGCCGAAACCCGCAGCCACTGGGCCGGCCGGGACCAACTGCTGCTGGTGCACTGCGGCCGGTTGTCCATCGAGAAGCGCGCCGACCGAAGCATCGATGCGCTTGCCGCACTGCGTGATTCGGGGGTGGACGCCCGGTTGGTAGTCGCCGGTGACGGTCCGCTGCGGGCCAGGCTCGAACGTCATGCGGCCGGGCTACCGGTCGACTTCACCGGATTCATCTCCTCCCGCGGCACCGTCGCGACGCTGCTGGCATCCGCCGACGTGGCGCTGGCACCGGGACCGCACGAAACGTTCGGGCTGGCCGCACTGGAGGCGCTCGCGTGCGGTACACCGGTGGTGGTGTCACGCACGTCGGCATTGAGCGAGATCCTGACCGCCGACAGCGGGCGGTGCGCGGACAATGACCCGGCGGCGATCGCCGGTGCCGTCGCGGCCGTCATCGATCGGCCCGAACCGCAGCGCCGGTTCTGTGCGCGACGGCGCGCCGAAAGCTTCAGCTGGCCGAGATCGGCCGCGGGAATGCTCACCGCGCTGGGCGCCCACCCGGCCGCGTGAGCCGGGGTTTGGCGATCCGGCCCGCCGGGAACGCGGCTTGAACGACGCCACGTCGGCGTCAATACCGAGCCGAAGGAGCCGGGCATGGCCACCAGCACAATCGTTTGGATCGTGATCGCCGTCGTCGCCGTGATCGTGGTGATCGGCGTCCTGGCCTGGCTGGCCCGCAACCAGCGGGACCGCAGTCGGATCAGCAAGGCCGACGAGATCCGCGAACAGGTCCGTCAGGACTCGGTCGACGTCGAGCGCCGGGAGGCCCTCGCCCGCGAGACCGCGGCCAAGGCGCGCGCCGCCGAGGCCGAGGCGGAGGCGAAGGCGGCCGAGGCCGAACGCCTCAAGGGCCACGCAGATCGGCACCTCAGCCACGCCACCGAGGCCCGCAGTGAACTCGACGAGCGGCGCTCGCGTGCCGACGCCCTCGACCCGCGGGTACGCGCCGGCGAGAACGCCGAGCCTGCGGCGGATTCCGTGCCGCGCGACAACCCGGGGCCGCGCGGCAACTAGGGCGTGTCTAACCAAATGCGCTGTCCGAATTTTGATGGCTCGTAGAACGGCACCGCCGCGGTAGATGACAGCGAGTTTGTCGTAGCGGGTGGCCAGGCCTCGCCATTGCTTGGTGAGGTTGAATCCTCGTTCGATGACGTTGCAGCGCTTGTAATCCTGGGCGTCGAAGCCGGTCCGCTCGATCCCGAACCGACCCTCGTGAGTTGCATCGTGGTGCCCGGCTTCGATTTCGCCGACTTCACGATGGAAGCAGCCACCGATTGAGCGGGTGACCATGAGATGAAGCGCTCACCGCCGTTCGCGGCGACGTACCGTTCCCCCCGGCCTTTTCCCAGCAAGACACCGCCAAACAGGGCGGTGAGTTCGATCCGCACCTAATATTTCCGCGCTCTCACCGACCTGACGATGAAAGACGGTTTCACCCTGGATTACGTGTACCACCAGGACGGTATGGGCGGGTACCCCATTCCTCTACGCTCGCCCCGTCGACCAGGCCCCCTACCCGGACGAAGCCGCCTACCGACCGCCGGCGAACACCCGGACTACCTGGGATGCATCGAACCGCGGGACACGTCTGAAGATTTTTCGAGTATGCCCTCTTCGCCATGATGGCCAACCAGTTCCATCTGGATTGGCATGCCAACTACAACGACTGGACGGTCGTGTGCGGCATCGACGGCATCGAGGGGATCTTCCGGTCTCTCGACGTCGGCACGTCCGGGGGCCGGCCCCTGTCCACATTGCAGAAACAGCAAGCCCGCGCGATTGAAGACCCACTTCCCGGCGTCACCCTGACCGACCGGAGTGCGACGTCGCCATGCTTGTCTTCACCAAGTGGGGCGGCTTCGACCGGCGCACCCTCGTGATCGACCGCCGCGACCCCTTCACCGATGAGCAGAACACGCCCCTGGTCGAATACGACTGCGGGATGGCCTTTTGGACCCAGACCGGACGTCGCGCGGTGAGTGGTGCACAGCCGATCAGCGCGGCCCCGATCGCCAGGTGATCGCGGGCGGAGCGTCGGTGCCTGTGCGGGCAAGTCGCCGAAATGCCATCAGGCCGATGCCGGCCATCGCCGCGGCGAGCAGGCCGTTGAGAACCGCCAGAGCGCCAACCACGCGGCAGGTGCGTTCGGCGACGGGAACGTACTCGCCGAGGAAGGTCTGGATGTCGCCGGCGGCGATTTTGCGCACGTCGGCCAAACCGGTGTACGACGTGGGGCCGCCAGTGCCCATACCCGCCCGCAGATGCCCCCAGACGACCGCGGGGTCGCCCCGGAAAAGCATGCACTCCCCCGATCCGCCGCCAGGCCAGGCCCACGCTTGATCGCCCGATACGATGCCGCCGGCCACCACCGGAGGGCCGCCCGGGAAATCGAGCAGGTATCGCGCGGGCAACCGCTGGTCGAACGCCGGCATCCTGATCCAGCCGATCGCGGGGCACCGATATGACGCCACCGCGCCATCGTGATTGGGTGGCCCCAGTTCTGGCATGGCACTGCTGATCCTGGCTTCCAGCAGGATCCCTGCCGGACTCCCCGGAGAGTCGCGCACCGTGATGAACTCACCCCTCGACCGCACCTGAGGCAGGTGCGCAAGCCCCCGCTCTTCAGTTGCGGCACTCGCGAGAAACCCGGCTACCGCCAGATACATCGCGGCCATCGCGCCAAACACCACGGCAACGGATTTCCGATCATGCTTGCTGACAACCTGCGGCAGGCTGCGGCGGGTGAGCAAGACCGCGACGATCGACAGCAGCACGGTGGCAGCGAAAATCTTTGTGGCCCTGTAGAACACGTCCGGCGAGTACACGCCGGTGACCATCACCGCCCCGACCAGGGCGATCCCCCCGCAGACGGCCAGAACGGACAGCCGCAGCATCCGCTGTCGCCACCGGTAGGCCAGCCAACCCGCGATCAGCGCAATGGCGCCCCACGCGAGAGCAAGTGTCATGTCCGGGACCGCCCCAGCGCACGACGGCAGCGGTCGCCGAGATCGACCAATGCATCGAGTTGGTCGAAGGATCGCAACACGTCGGTACGCACCCTCACGCAGACACCGGCGTCGTTGATGGACACGACCGGATGCGCGCGTTCTGCGGTGTACACCTCGCACCAGGCGCTGACGGCATCGGCAATATCGGTCATGGCGCCGGGAGAGGAGTAATTCTCGGTTGCGAACGCTAGCAGTCGTGGGTCAACCGACGGGACCGCGTGAAGCGGGAGGCCCCCGCTCACCCGGTCGATGCCCAACCAGCGGGTCATCGCCGCAGTCGCCGATCCCAGCAGTTCGGTCGCCAGTTCCCGAAGCTCGGGGCGGGGTGCGGGTCCGACGATCAACGCGGCCGCCTGCGCGGCCGGCGTCGGAGCGGTCCACACCGTGGTGACGATCTGCGTGCTCGGTGGCGTCATTTGCGCGGCGTAGGAACGGGTCATGGTGACCTTCCAGTCGCCCACTGCCGGAACAACGGTGCTGCTCTGACCACGCTTCGAAAGCTGCCAGCCACGTTGCGCGAGTCCGGAACGGAATGCGGCGCGCTTACGCAGCGACCACAACACCAGTGCTGCGACGAGGATCAGTGTGGCGGCGACGAGGAGGGTGCTGAACAGATTCATGGCGGATTCAGTATTGCCGACTGGCAGCGGGCACGCACCGCGCGGACGTGCCGCCGGCCAAGTGGTCCGAACCGGCTGGGCTAGACGGTATGGGCTGAGCGTCGGCGATGAGCCGGGGGTTGCGGGCCGGGGCCTCACTCACCCATGTTCGTGGGTTACCGAGTAGGGAGTCACCTGCCCGGCAGATGGGTGGATTTCCTGGAACGCCGCTCAAGGACCGGTCGAGTGCGCCGTTGCACTGTCCGACGGTCACCGAGCCTGAGGTGGTCGAGAAGATCGTCCACCTGCGCCAGCATTACCACTTCGGGCCGATGAAGATCACGATGTATCTCAAGCGCTACCACTTGCGTCGTGAGGAAGCAGGTAGTTCTGGCCCCGCTTCGCATGCACACGCAACCACGAAAAGTTTTTCCACCAGAACTGCTCTCCCTTCCCCGCGTCGCTTCATTGCGAATCAGAGCAAGGAACTAGTCAGCGCGGCACGATGGCGGCCGGCGCACCCAGGGTGACCGGCAGTTCTGCCCAGCCACCCAGTACCCGGGTCTCGCGGCGGGTACCCGGGCCTGCCAGTTCGACGTCGGGGAAGTGGGTGAAGAACCGGCGCAGGCCGACTTCACCCTCGGCGCGCGCCAGCGCCGCACCCAGGCAGAAGTGCCTGCCGCCGGAGAACGACAGGTGCTTGCCGGCGTTGGCGCGCCCGACGTCGAACCGGTTCGGGTCGTCGAAGACCGCCGGGTCCCGGTTGGCGGCGGCCAGGTAGAGCACCACCACGTCACCGCATTTGACCCTGGTACCGGCCACGTCGGTGTCGGTCAGTGCGGCGCGTACCGCCATCCGCACCGGCGGGTCCAGCCGCAGGATCTCCTCGACTGCGCCCGGCCACAGCGACGGATCGGCGGCGAGCCGGGCCAGCTGGTCCGGGGCGTCCAACAGCATCCGAATCCCGTTGCCCAGCAGGTTGACCGTCGTCTCGAAGCCGGCCGCCAGCACCAGTCCGGCGATGCCCAGCAGCTCGGTCTCGTCGAGCCGCCCGCCGTCGTCGGCGGCCCGGATCAACTGGCTCAGCAGGTCGTCACCGGGATGCTCACGAAGCCGCCGCACGTGGTCGGTCAGCCAGTAGTTGAAGCCCGCGACGCCGCGCTGCACCCGCCGGTACTGCGGCCAGCTCAGCCCGATGTCCAGGGTGGGGGCACCCAGCTCACCGAACTCCAGAACCAGCGGCCGGTCGGCCTGCGGCACGCCGAGGATCTCGCTGATCACCGCCACCGGCAGCTGGGAGCAGTAGCGGGCCACCACGTCGACGATCCCGGCGCTGCCGTCCAGGGCGTCGAGGAGTTGGGCGGCCGTCTGCTCGACGCCCTCCCGCAGCCCGGCCACCGCGCGGGTGGTGAACACCGACGACACCGTCTTGCGATAACGGGTGTGATCGGGCGGCTCGACGACCAGCAGCGACGGCGGCAGCAAAGGGTGCAGCAGGTCGGAGCGGGTGGCCCGCTCGAGCTTGCGCAGCGGTGCCTTCAGGGTCGACCCCACGGTGATGACCCGGAAGTCCTCGGAGCGCAGCAGGTCGTAGGCGACGCCGTGGTCGAGGGTCAGGTAGCCCACCTGGGTCCGTACCGTCGGACCCATCGCGCGCACCTCGTCGTAGAACGACACCGGGTCGGCGCGCACCGCCGGGTCGGCCATCAGCCGGGCCTGCGGATCACCGCGGCGGGCCGCCCAGCCCGCGGCCACCCGCACCACGCCGTGCAGTGCGAGCCAGTGCAGCCGTTCGCGCATCGTGGCCCCCGGACTGCCACCGCCGCTCATGCCGACGGGGTCCAGCCCACCGGGAGTCTCTTGATGCCGTGGATGAACGCCGACAACAGCATCGCCGGCTCCTCGGTGACCGCGATGTCCGGGATCCGCCGGTGCAGTTCCTCGAACACCACGGCGATCTCTCGTCGGGCCAGGTTGGCGCCGAGGCAG
>JAGQTW010000041.1 GCA_020438785.1 Mycobacterium sp.
ACCTTGAGGTGCGGGAACAGGTTGAACTGCTGGAACACCATCCCGATGCGCTGGCGCAGCTTGTCGGGATCGTCGTGCAACACCGAGCGCCCGTCGAGCAGGATGTCGCCGCGGTCGGGTTCGTAGAGACGGTTCAGGCTGCGCAGCAGCGTGGACTTGCCCGACCCGGAGGGGCCGATGACCGCCGCGGTGCTGCCGGCCGGGACGTCGATGTCCACCCCGCGCAGCACGGCGTTGTCGCCGAACGCGAGGTGAATGTCCCTGGCCGCCAACGACACCGGCTCCGACCGCGACTGCGCCATCACACCATCTCCTGGCTGGCGGTCACCGGGTCGAGCGGATCCTCCGCCGCCGCGGGTCGCCCGCGGCGCAGCCGACCATCTATGTAGTTGACCAGGTGCGTCAGCGGGATCGTCAACAACAGGTAGAACAGCCCGGCCGCCACCAGCGGGGACAGGTTGCCGGTCTGGGCGTTGAGGTCGCGGCCGACCTGGAACAGCTCGCGCTGGCTGGCCACCAGCCCCAGGAAGTACACCAGCGAGGACGCCTTGAGCAGCGAGATGAACTGGTTCACCAGCGCGGGCAGCACCCGTCGTACACCCTGCGGCACCACCACCAGCCGCATCGACGACGCGTAGCTGAAGCCGAGCGCGCGGGAGGCCTCGAGCTGTCCGGCCTCCACGCTCTGAATGCCGGAGCGGAAGATCTCGCCGATGTAGGCGGCGGCCATCAGTCCCAGGGCCGCGATCCCCAACGGGTAGGGGTTGTTTCCGGTCAGCCCGCCGACGATGGGCCCGACGCCCAGCCCGATCAGCAGGATGATCACCACCTCGGGCAGGCCGCGGAAGATGTCGGTGTAGATCCGCGCCGGCCACCGCAGCCAGCGCGCCCGGGAGATGCCGGCGACGGCCAGCACCATGCCGAGCAGCAGGCCGATGATGCTGGCGCTGAAGGTCAGGATCAGGGTGTTGGGGAGGCCGGTGCGGAACAGGTCCGGGATGGCCTTCTTATAGAGCTCCCAGTCCAGGAACGACGACCGCAGTTGGCTCAGAACGGATTTCGGCGCGACCGGCGCCGCGGCGGGTTTCTGCTGGCTGGCGGCGATTGCGGCGAAGTCCGGAAGTCGCGGCACCGGCGCGGCCTTGGATCCCGGTTTCCAGCCGGGCGGCAGCGCCCGCGGCACCCACTCGGAGTACAGCCGCGACCAGGTGCCGTCGGCGATGACCGCGTCCAGGCCGGCGTTGAGCGCATCGATCAACGGCCGGTTCTCGTTGGCCACCGCGTAGGCCACGAAGTTGTCCAGGCTGAAGGTGTTCTCGACGATGACCGCGGGGTCGCCCGGGCGTACCGTGCCCTGGGCCTGCTGCGACGGCGCCACCCAGGCGTCGATCTGCCGGGTCTTGAGGCTGGCGTAGACGGTGTTGTAGTCGGGGAACTTCACCGGCTGCAGGCCCAGGGTGTCGATGACGTAGGACTCCTGCACGGTGCCCTGCACGACGCCGATGCGCTGGCCGGGCCCGAGTTTGTCGAAGCCGGTGATCGGTGAACCGGACGGCACCACCAGGGAGAAGTAACCGAAGTCGTAGCCGTTGGTGAATCCGACGGTGCGGCGGCGGGCGTCGGTGGTGGTGATCGATGACGAGCCGACATCGAAGCGGCGGGCGGCGACCTGGGCGAGCAGCCCGGAGAACTCGGTGCCGACGAAGGTGATCTTCAGTCCGAGTTTGTCGGCGATCGCGCGCAGCAGTTCGTTGTCGAAGCCGGTGAACTGTCCTTGCGAGTTGATGCAGATGCTGGGCGGCGCGTCCGAGAGGGTGCCGACGGTCAGCGTGCCCGGGGTGATCAGTCGCAGCGCTTCGCGGTTGACCGCGCTCAGCGGCTCGGTGGTGGCGGTCGTGTACTTGTCCTCGTCGGGACCCTTGGCGGCGGCGGCGAGATTGGTGGGCAGGGCGCTGGCGGACTGCTCGCCGGGTGGGGCGCACTGGTCGGCGCCGGCCGGCGCCGTCGGGGCCAGGCCGAGCACCAGCAGCAGCACGATCAGCGCTGCGGGCAGCCGGCGGAGGAAGGAGGCCATCCTTAGCAACGTAGCGGCGCGCGGGCGGGGGGCACGCCTTGGGATCACTAGGAGTCCAATTCGGCGAAGACGCCGCGGCGGTCCAGGTCGGCGATCAGCAGGTCGGCCATCACGTCGGCGCGATCGACGCAGGCACGCCGTGCACCGGCCGGGTCCTTGCGCAGGATCGCCGCGTACTCGACTTCGAGCAGCGGCAGGAGGCGACTCTTGTTGTCCTCCAACTCGGCCCAGAAGTTCCACGGCATGAAGCTGCGCGACGAGCGGATCGTCGCGGTCAGCCGCGGGCCGGCGTAGGCCGCGATGACGACATCGCGGAATCTCTCCGCGCCTTCCACGAAGGTTCGGGGACCGTCGGCGTTTCGCATGATCGTCATCGCGCCGTCGAGCTCGTCGAGTACCTCGGTCCGGGGTTCGGCGGCCGCCCGGGCGGATACCGCGCCGGTCAACAGGCCGTGTACCTCGTGATGTTCGCGCAGGCTGGCCTCGTCGAACCGCTGCACGAACGCGCCGCGGTGATACCGCGTCTCCAGGATGCCGTCATGCTCGAGCTGCACCAGCGCCTCCTGCACCGGGACGCGGCTCAGTCCGAGGGCGGCGGTGATCTCGTTGCGGTCCACCCGGTCGCCGGTCCGCAGCCGGCCGGTCAGCAGCAGCTCGAGGATGTGGGCTACGACCTGGTCTTTCTCCTTGACCCCGTACTTCTTGGGCATCGTGCCTTCAGGTTCTTCCAGGTTTTTTGGACCGCGCGCGATCCGGGATGCCGGGACGCACCGGCAATCCTCCCGGTTTCAAGGACCGGTGTCGATCGAATGGCCGATTCGGACCGAACAAGACTGTCAGTCTCGTTACGCTCCGGGCATGACGACGACGGAAATGCCCGACACCTACTACGGCGCGGCACCGTTGCAGGACGGCCGAACCGCGGCGATGGAGTACCTGCGCCGGCCGGGGCCGGTGTACCGGTGCGGCAGCACCTGGTTCATCACCAGTTATGACGGGGTGCGCTTCGCCCAAAAGAACCCGGACCTGTTCTCTTCGGCGAAGGCGTTCGACGGTGTCGCCAACGCCATCCGGATGATCCCGCTGGCGATCGATCCGCCCAAGCACGCCGATTACCGGCGGGTGCTCGATCCGATGTTCGGGCCCAAACGGATGGAAGCGATGGACGCCGACCTGCGGGCACAGCTGCGGGGGCACATCGACGCGTTCGCTCCCTCGGGCCGCTGTGATGTGGTGGCCGATCTGTCCTACAAGTTCCCGACCCAGGCGATCCTGACGCTGTTCGGCCTGCCGCTCGAGCACCTTCCGCAGTTCCTGGAGTGGACCTACGGGATCATCAAGGACCGCGAGGTCGGCTCCCTGGATGCGGAGACGGCGTCACCGCGGGTGATCGAGTGCAGCATCGCGCTTTTCGGCTTCCTGGCCGAGCAGCTCGAGATCAAGCGGAGCCATCCCGGGGAGGACATGCTCAGTTCGATCCTCGCGCTCGAAGGTGACGAGGCCTGGTCCGACGAGGAGATACTCGGGCTGTGCTTCCTGATCGTGCTGGCCGGCCTCGACACCGTGACCGGCGCGATCGGCTACTCGATGCTCAATCTGGCAACCAATCCCGAACTGCGGCAACGGCTCATCGCCGACCAGAGCCTGATCGCACCGTTCGTCGAGGAGGTGCTGCGCCTCGACGGCCCGGTGCCCGGCGTGCCCCGGCGCACCACGCAGGACGTCGAGGTCGAGGGCGTCCTCATCCCGGCTGAATCGCCGGTGCTGCTGATGCTGGGCACGGCCAACCGGGAGGTGCCGTCGGCCGCTGACGCACCGAACGAGATGAACCTGAACGCCAAGCCGACCCACCTCGGCTTCGGCGGCGGCATCCACCGCTGCCTCGGCTCGCACCTGGCCCGCCGCGAGTTACGGCTGACCGTCGAGGAGTTCCACGCCCGCATCCCGGAGTACCGGCTGGCCGGCGAAGCGCACACCCTTTGGCCCGCAGGCACTTTGGGGCTGGAGGCATTACCTCTGGAGTTCGAGCCCTGCTGACGCCGTGCGCGCGCGTTCAGTCAGAAGCCACGCATCGGTCTACTCGCACTTCTTGTACGTGGATTCTGACTCAACGATGAGCTAGCGGCTGTCGCGCCACCGGATCAGTGTCTCGGCCTGACTCAGGTCGTAGCGGGGCCCGTCGCATCCGACGGTCATCAGCGTCACGCCCAGCTGCGCCAGTGCCTCGGCGTTGGCGGTCAAACCCTCGGCGCCGTTGCCCTGCACCCCGGACGAGCGTTCGATGGTCGCCGGATCACGGCCGACGGTCTCGCAGTGACGTTGCAGCGCCTCGGCCTTGCCGGGGTAGGTGTTGGCGTCGGTGAAGCTGTGCCACATGTCGCCATGCTCGGCGACCAGCCGCAGCGTCTTTCGCTCGCCCTGGCCGCCGATGAGGATCGGGATGTCGCGGGTCGGGGCCGGGTTGAGCTTGGCGAACCGCGACTTGATCCGCGGCAGCGCCTGGGCGAGGTCGTCGAGCCGGCTGCCGACGGTGCCGAATTCGTAGCCGTACTCGTCGTAGTCCTTCTGCTTCCAGCCCGAGCCGACGCCCAGGATCAGCCGCCCGGCCGAGATGTGGTCGACGGTGCGGGCCATATCGGCCAGCAGTTCCGGGTTGCGGTAGGAGTTGCAGGTCACCAGCGCGCCGATCTGCACCCGTGAGGTCTGCTCGGCCCAGGCGCCCAGCATCGTCCAGCATTCGTAGTGCGCGCCGTCCGGGTCGCCGTAGAGCGGGAAGAAGTGATCCCAGTTGAAGACGACGTCCACCCCGATGTCCTCGCAGCGGCGCACCGCGTCCCGGATCTGGTTGTAGTCGGTGGAATGCTGCGGCTGAAGCTGGACTCCGATGCGGATGGGGAAGGTCATAGCTTCAGCGTAGGCGGGCGGGAGTCGCGGGCGGCATGCCCTGTGCCCGGCTTCGAGCGACTCCCGCCCCGTCAGATTCAGGCGACCTAGGGCGCGAGCGGGACCGAAATCTGTTTGCTGGATTAGCCAAAAAGGTGAGTCGACAAGTCGGTGGAGCAACCCTTACGATCAGGTGATACCGCAGACGGGGCTGCGATGACCACTGGGAGGGGCAAATGGTATTGAATGTCAGCGCGGCCGCGGTGGGCACATCGGCGGCGACGGAGAACGGAATCAGCGCGGACACGGCCGCCGCAGCCGCGGCGGCCGCCGAGCCGTTGACCGGTGTGATGCCGATGGGCGCCGACCTCGATTCGATCGAGTTCGCTGCGGCGCTCAACGCCGCGGGCGCGGCCTACCTCGGTACCGCATCAGAGCACCTGGCGAACCGGGGCATGTTCGCCGGCGCCCAGAACTTGGCGGCGGCGACCTACACCGCGACCGACGTCATCAGCAACGTCGCACTCGGCCTATAGGGCGGCGCCCGCTATGCCGGATCCCGCATGGCCGTCGTGCACACCCGAGACCAACTACCTGCGGCTGGTCGGGCCGGGCGCCGCCGGTACCGCCACCACGATCGCCAACGGTGTCGCCTGGCAGGCGCTGATGGGAAGCCATGAGCTGGCCTTCTCGCTGTCCACCCTCAACACCGCGGTCACGACGCTCAACTTCGAGGGCGTCGGGGGCCTGAGTTCGGCGACCGCAGTGACCGGGCTCAACACGGCGCTGCAACTGCTGGCCGGCTGGGTTCAGGCGAAGCCGCCCATCGCTGCCAGCGCAGTGTCCGCCTATGAGACCGCGGTGTCGGCGATGATCCCGGCCGAGGTCTCGATCGCGAACCGAACCGAACAGGCCTCCGACGTGGCGATCAACCCGGCAGTGCTGGGGGCGTTGACGCCGGCCATCGTTGCGCTGGACACCGAGTATTTCGGTGAGCATTGGCCGCACAATGCCGCGGCCGGCGCGTCCTACGGTGCGGCGCTGGCCGCATTGGCTGCGGCACTCGCCGTTCCGCCGCCCTTGGCTGCGGCCGGTGCGTCACCGGCTGCCGCATCCAGCGCCGCCGCGGCCGTTGCGCAGACCGCCGGCAGCACGGCGGCGGGTGAGGCAATGAAGGCGTCCGGTCAGGCCACCCACTTGGCGGGCCAGAGCGCCACCGCGCCGGCCGGCGAGGCGGCTCAGGTGGGATCGATGATGAGTCAACCCATGCAGGCGGCCATGAGTGCGATGCAGCCGGCGATGGGCATGTTCCAGACCCCGATGCAGGCGTTTCAGGGGCTCTCCGGACTTCCCCAGTCGGTGGTGGGCTCTCTCGGAGGGACGTTCGGCGGAATGAAGGCCGGGGAGGTTGCGGTTCCGGCGGCCGATCTCGTCAAGGCGAACGCCGCCGGCCCGAGCGCATTCGGCGGCGCCTCCGGAGGCAGCGGCGGTGTGGCCGGCGGCGGCTTCCCTGGCGCCGGTCTGACGAGCTACACCCGTCCCACGAGTGGCTTCGCCCCAGAAACCGCGGGCCGTCCCGCGCCGCTCCGGGCCGGACTTCTCAGCGGGGCCGAACTGCAGGGCCCCACCAGCGCGCAAGGCGGTGCCGCGGTGCCGGTCTCACCGGCCAGCGCAGGCATGCACGGGCACGGTAAGGACGAGAGCAGCAAACGAGAAGTAGCCCATGCCCGCGTCGCCCTGAGCGAAGAGTTCCGGTCGGGGGGCCGGCTCAGCTAATGATCTCTCCGAGAGGGGGTGAGCCCGGCAAGGTTTGCCGGAGGTGAAGTGACAGCTGCCGGGCAGCCGTCGATACTCGGTTCGCATATCCCCCGGATGTGGGGATCTAAACAACAAGGGGAGGACATATGACGCTCGTCGTTACGCCGGAGGTGCTGCGCGCCACGCAGCAGGCCATCGAATCGGCGCTCGAGCACGCCACCGCCATCGCCAACGGGTACCTGAGCAGCCATGAAGGCCTCGGCTCGGCGGTATGGGGCGGCCAGGCCCAGCTCGCGTCCGTCAACACCGCGGTGCAGATCAACCACGATCTGCAGCAGACCATCGCGGGCGGTACCCGCTTGGCGCACGGTCTCAGCCAGGCGGCTTCGATGATGGAGCAGCACGAGGCGGATTCCGCGCACAGCCTGACCAGCTTCGCCGCGAACGCCTGACCCACAACGACTTCGAAAGGACATTCACATGTCGGACACCAGCATCACCTACAACCACGGCGGGGTCGCCGACTTCGCCTCCGATGTCGGCGCGCGTTCGGCGCAGTTGATGGAGATCCACGACGACATCCTGCAGCGGACCAACGCGATCGCGGACTTCTTCCAAGGCACCGCGGCGGTGTCGTTCCACGAGGCCCAGGTACAGATGCTGCGGGGCCTGCAGGGACTCATCGAGACGATGAACCAGCACGGGCGGACTATCAGCAGCGTCAACGACAGTGCGCACCAGACCGACGTGATGATGGGAAATCTGTTCTAGCGACGAGCCGTCAGCGGTGGGGGCGCAGGACCGTGCGCCCCTGGCGCGCCCACCGGGAAAGCTATGTTGACGACGACGGTTGACGGACTATGGGTCCTCCAGGTGCTCTCCGGCATCGAGGTCGTGGCACCCGAACTGGGGCTGCGGCCACATTTTCCGAGCATCGAGACCACGGAATCCGCTCTGGCCCAACCGGTTTCGAGTGAACTGCGTGACAACGGCGCGATCACCGCCTGCGATCTCGTGGACGAGGTCGTCCTCGAGTGGATGACCGTACTCTCGCGGCGAGACATGGCGCTGCTGGTTTACCTCCAGACACCCGAGCAGTCCATCGCGCCGTCACGAGTTCTTTTGGCGCGCTTCGCGCAATGGTGGGTGGCTCTGGAACGTAGTGGAGCGCTGGTCCGGGTCAGCGGCATCGGGACGGCGACCACCGAAGGCGCGGGCAGCATGCTGGTCAACTCCCAGGTCGAACGGCTCTGTGGGCCGCTCGGTCCGGCGCCGCTGCGGCCGGCAACCATCGATGTCGCCGAACTGCTTGCGGGCGTGAAAGACTCGTCCGACCTAAGGAAATTCCTGCTCGACCGACGGTTCGACAGCGAGCAGGTCAACGCGCTGACGCTCGCTGCGGACAGAAACCGGTCAGCCCAGGCCTCAGTGGTTGCGATTCAGTCCGGCGTGACCGGGCCGCCGAACCGGTCGCATGTCGAATCCGGAGCGGTCACGATAATCGACACCCCGGTCGGCCGGCTGGTGACTGAGCACGTCGCCCGCGGAGGAAAGCGCTGGCTGATCGTCAGCCCGGGTTCGCCGGGCAACATCAGCTCGGCCGTGCGAAATATGCTGCGCCGCTTGCCAGCCGAGCACGACTGGTACTCCCACAGAAAGGTGGTCTAGGTGACCGATCCCTGGAACGAGCCGGCTCACTCCATCGGTACACGGGAATCCAGTCGCGGCGACAACTTCGACTCCGGCTACCGCCACCAACAGGACTCGGTATCGGGCACCCTGAGAATCTCCGACATGGTGGCGCCGCGAAAGATTCCGCCGGGCTCCGGCTGGCGCAGGCTCATCTACAACGCCTCATTCAAGTCGATCAATCTGGGTGAGTCGCCTGCCGAGCGGCATTATCGGGAACTACGCGATCGGATACGACGCCACATCCGAAAGCAGTATGTGATCGGGTTCGTATCGGGAAAGGGCGGCGTCGGCAAGACCACGATGACCGCCAGTGTGGGCGCAGTGTTCCGGGAGTGCCGCCCCGAGAACGTCGTGGCCGTCGATGCCGCCCCCGGGTTCGGCACTTTGGCCGGCCGCATCGACGAGGCGCCGCCCGGCGACTACTCGGCTGTGCTGAATGACAATGACGTTCAAGGCTATGCCGATATCCGGGAACACCTCGGCCAGAACGCGATCGGGTTGGATGTGCTGGCCGGCAATCGCGTCTCGGATCAGCCGAGGCCGTTGGTGCCCAAGATGTTCACCGGTGTCCTGTCGCGGCTGCGAAGGACACACAACGTGATCCTCGTGGACACCGCCGACGATATGGAGCATCCGGTCATGAAGGCCGTCTTCGACGCCTGTGACACGCTCGTGTTCGTGTCGGGCCTGACAGCCGATACGTCGCTGCCGGTGACTCGCGGGATCGATCTGCTCCGCTCGATGGGTCACCACGACCTGGTGTCGCGCAGCATGGTGATCCTCAACAACAGCCGGAGTAGCGACGCCTCCGACGCCCGTGCGTATCTGACCGAGCGTTTCAGTCAGTCCGGCGCCACTGTGGAGTTCATGCCCTACGACCCGCATCTGGCCAAGGGCGGCATCATCGACGTCCAACACGAGCTGAACAAGAAGACCAGACTTCGGCTGTTCGAGATCACGGCGGCCCTTGCCGACAAATACACCCCGGACGCCGACAGGGCGCGCTGATGGCGACGGTGGCCTTCCCCGCTCGCTGCGCAGTCGCGGTTGTGTGCGGAGAACACCTGGTATCGCAGGTCTATCCGGCCTCGGTACCCGTCGAGGTATTCATCGACAACGTCGTGGAACTGCTGAACGAGGAGTTGAAGCGCCGAGGCGTGGCCGGCCTCGACCCGGCGAAGGCGTACGAGTTGCACCGTGCCAACGGCGCTCGCCTCGACGTCACAAAGACACTGGACGAACTCGGGGTGGAGGACGGCGCGACGCTTGTGCTGGTTCCTGCGCAGGAAGGGGAATCATTCGAACCGCAGTATGAGTCGCTGTCCACCGGACTTGCCCGCGTCGGCAGTCAACTTTTCCCGCCGGTGACCGCCGAGTTCGCCGCGGCCACCGCCATGGCGATTCTTGCGATGACGGTGACCACGGTCGTCGGGCTGGCGGTCCGTATGCGCGTCCATGCGGATGGGTTGACCCCCGCCCTTGTCGCCGGGTTGCTTGCGACGCTGCTGGCGACCGGGACGGCCTGCATTTGGAGGTGGTGGCCCGGTCGGCGTGACTTGCTGAGTGGTTTGAGTTGGCTGATGGTGCCCTTGCTGTCGGTCGGCCTCGCGGCGGCGGCCCCCGGGGGAATTGGCGCACCGCATCTGTTCATCGCCGCACTCGCGGCAGCGGTACTGACCTGTGGCATCTCCTGGATCACGCAACGGTACGTTACCGTCGCGGCCGCGGTGGTGACGCTGTGCGCGGTCGCGGGGCTGGTGACGGCGGCGCGGATGTGGCGCCCCGTGCCAGCGCAGTGGTTGGGCATGTGCGCGCTCGTCGGCCTGCTCCTGCTGCTCGGCATGGCCCCGACGATCACACTGTGGGCGGCCCGAATCCGGCCGCCGCACTTCGGCTCGATCACCGGCCGCGACCTGTTCCGGCGCGGCGACGGCTCGCCGGTCGACACCGTCTCTCCGGTTGACGAGGACGGCGACGAGGAGCCGAGCAGGGACACCACCCCGGGCGGGGCCGCGATCACCGCCGCGGCCAGGCGAGCCAACGGAGTCCTCACCGGTATCTGCGTCGCCGCGGCGCTCACGCTGCCGGCCGCGGTGTGGGTCACATTGATGCCGGGCAGGCCGCACGGCAATGCCGCCGCGGCCCTGGCGGGACTCTTCGCGTTCATCTTCATCAGCCGCGGCCGGGCGTTCGCGGATCGCAGGCAGGCCGCCGCGCTCGTGGCAGGTGCGGCCGCCGCGGTGTGCGTCGGGGTGGTCCGCTATGTCGTTTCCGCCGAGCCGTACTCAGGCACGGCGCTGCTTTGGGGCGCAGTCGTTCTGGCCGCCTTCGCGGGACTCGGACTCACGGCAGCACTACTGGTGCCGGCCACTCGGTTCACGCCGCTGATCCGGATGGTCGCCGAGTGGCTGGAACTGGTCGCGATTGTCGCCGCCCTACCACTCGCCGCCTGGATCGGTGGACTGTTCACCTGGGTCCGAGTGCGATGAGACGCATCGATGCACACCGGGGAGCCGCGCTGGCTGGTGTCGTGCTGCTGGTTGCCGCGGTGGCAGCTGCGCCTGAGGCCCAGGGGATTCCGCCACCCACCGTCGACCCGTCCCTGGTACCCCCGGATGGTCAACCCCGCTCGGACCAACCGATGCGGCAGAGCAACATCTGCGCCCGCACGATCACCGTCGCCGATCCGAGTGTCGCTCTGCCGGCACCGGGCTTCGCCATGCTCAACATTCCTAGTGCCTGGCAATACTCGACCGGCAACGGAGTGTCGGTCGCCGTGATCGACACCGGGGTCAACCCCAGCCCGCGACTCCCCGTCGTCGCGGGGGGTGACTACATCATGGGTGGCGACGGCTTGATGGACTGCGACTCGCACGGAACGATCGTGGCGTCGCTCATCGGTGCTGCGCCGCAGGGCAGTCCGATGCCGGCCCCAATGCAGGCCAAGCCCGCCCTTCCGCCCGGCCCGGGTGCTCCGGCGGTGGTCTCCGCACCGCCGCCGCCGGGCGCACCGCCGCCGCCACCCGCTCCGCCGCCGC
>JAGQTW010000042.1 GCA_020438785.1 Mycobacterium sp.
GTTGGACGAGGCCTCGAACCGGTTGGCGCAGCTGTTGGTCGCCCGGGGCGCGGGGCCGGGTCAGTGTGTGGCGCTGTTGCTGCCGCGTTCGGCCCAGGCGATCGTAGCGATGCTGGCCGTGCTCAAGAGCGGCGCGGCGTATCTGCCGATCGATCCGGCGGTGCCCGCGGCGCGGCTGGACTTCATGCTTGCCGATGCCACCCCGATCGGCGTGATCACCACGCCCGAACTCCGTGCGCGACTGGCCGAATCGGGCTGCGCAGTATTCGAGGCCGACGATCCGGGAATCGCGGCGTGTCCGGCTACCGCACTGCCGGCGGCGGCCCCGGACGACATCGCCTACATCACCTACACCTCGGGAACCACGGGCGTGCCGAAGGGGGTGGCGATTGCCCACCACAACGTCACGCAGCTGATGGCGTCGCTGCCCGCTGCGGTTCCCGTCGGCCCGGGACAGGTGTGGTCGCAGTGGCATTCGTACAGCTTCGACATCTCCGGCTGGGAGATCTTCGGTGCGCTGCTCAACGGCGGTGCACTGGTGGTGGTGCCCGACTCGCTGGTCCACTCGGCCGAGGATCTGCATGATCTGCTGGTCACCGAGAAGGTCGGTGTGCTCAGCCAGACCCCTTCGGCCGTGGCCGAACTCTCACCCGACGGCTTGGGGCCGATGGCGTTGCTGGTCGGTGGCGAGGCGTGTCCGGCCGGCGTGGTGCAGCGGTGGGCGCCGGGCCGGGTGATGATCAATCAGTACGGCCCGACCGAGACCACCATGTGGGTCGCGATGAGCGCGCCGCTCACGGCCGGAGCGGGTGTCATACCGATCGGCTCGCCGGTACCGGGGGCCGCCCTGTTCGTGCTGGACGGCTGGCTGCGTCCGGTGCCGGCCGGGGTGGTCGGCGAGTTGTATGTCGCGGGTCGTGCAGTCGGAGTGGGCTATTGGCGGCGCTCCGAGCTGAGTGCCTCCCGATTCGTGGCGTGTCCGTTCGGGGTGCCCGGTTCTCGGATGTACCGCACCGGGGATCTGGTGGCCTGGGGCGCCGACGGGCAGCTGGAGTATGTGGGCCGCGTCGATGAGCAGGTCAAGATCCGCGGCTACCGCATCGAACTCGGTGAGATCCAGGCCGCGTTGGCCGGGGTGGAAGGGGTGGCCAGCGCGGCGGTGATCGCCCGCGAGGACCGACCGGGCGACAAGCGACTGGTCGGCTACGTCACCGAAAACCGCTGTGGAGCAGTCGATCCGGTGGGATTGCGGGCCGAAATGGCGCAGCGGCTACCCGCCTACATGGTTCCCGCGGCGGTCGTGGTGCTCGAGGTGCTGCCGCTCACGGTCAACGGCAAACTGGACGCGCGGGCCCTGCCGGCACCGGAGTACCGGGATCTGGATCGGTACCGCGCTCCGGGCTCCGCGGTCGAGGAGATCCTGGCCGGCATCTACGCCGATGTGCTGGGGGTGCCGCGGGTCGGGGTGGACGATTCATTCTTCGACCTGGGTGGCGACTCGCTGTCGGCTATGCGGGTGATCGCCGAGATCAACGCCGCTGTGGGCGGCGAGCTTTCGGTGCGCGCGGTCTTCGAGGCCCCGACTGTGGCGCAGTTGGCGCCGCGCATCGACACCAGTGTGGGCGCTCGTGAACCGTTGGTGGCCGGCCTGCGTCCGGCGGTGATCCCCCTGTCGTTCGCGCAGAGCCGGTTGTGGTTCATCGACCAGTTGCAGGGCCAGTCGCCGATGTACAACATGGCGGTCACACTGCGCCTGCGGGGTGATCTCGACGTCGCGGCACTGGGTGCGGCCCTGGTCGATGTGGTGGGCCGCCACGAGAGCCTGCGCACGGTCTTTGTCGCCACCGAGGGGGTGCCGCAACAGGTGGTGCTTCCGCCCGAGCGGGCCGAGGTGGGCTGGGATGTCGTCGATGCCACCGGTTGGCCTCCGGAGAAGGTGACCGAGGCCGTCGAGTCGGCGGCGGCTCACCGCTTTGACCTGGCCACCGAAATTCCCTTGCGAGCAACCCTTTTCCGCCTTGGCGGAGACGAACACCTAATGGTCGGGGTTATGCACCACATTGCCGGCGACGGCGGCTCAATCGCCCCGCTGGTGCGTGATCTCGGTGTGGCCTATGCGGCCCGCCACGCCGGCCAAGCCCCGGCCTGGACCGAATTGCCGGTGCAGTACGTCGATTACGCGCTGTGGCAACGCGCTCAGTTCGGCGAACTTGACGATGCGGACAGTGCCATCGCCGGCCAGCTCGGCTACTGGGAACGGACCCTGGCGGGGATGCCGGAGCGGCTGATCCTACCCACCGACCGGCCCTACCCGCCGGTGGCCGATTCCCGGGGCGCCACCGTGCTGGCGGAGTGGCCGGCCGAACTGCACGGCGAGGTCCGCGCGGCGGCAGCGGGCTTTGGCGCGACCAGTTTCATGGTGGTGCAGGCGGCCCTGGCGGTGCTGCTGGGCAAGGTCGGATCGACGACGGATGTGGCGGTGGGTTTCCCGATCGCGGGGCGGGCCGATCCCGCTCTGGACGACCTGATCGGCTTTTTCGTCAACACGCTGGTATTGCGGGTGGATCTGGGTGGGGACCCCACCGTGGCCGATGTCCTGGCGCAGGTTCGCCAACGCAGCCTGGCCGCCTACGAGCATCAGGACGTCCCCTTCGAGCTGCTGGTCGAGCGGCTCAATCCGGCCCGCTCCCTGACCCATCATCCGTTGGTGCAGGTGGTGTTGGCCTGGCAGAACTACGACCCCAGCGCCGCGGTGCGACTCGGTGATCTCGAGGTCACCGCACTGCCGATCGACACCCGTACCGCGCGGATGGACCTGAGCGTGTCGATGGCCGAGCGGTTCACCGACACCGGTGAGCCGGGCGGGATCGGGGTGACGGTGGAGTTCCGCACCGACGTGTTCGATCCGGCCACCGTTGAAGGCCTCATCGAACGGTTGCGCCGCGTGCTGCAGGCGATGATCGCCGACCCACACCGGCGGTTGTCGGGCATCGACATCGTCGAGGAGGCCGAACACGCGCGGCTCGAGCAGTGGGGCAACACCGCTGCGCTGGGCGCCTCCGGGCCGGCCGGGGTGTCGGTGCCGGAGGTGTTCGCCGCGCAGGTGGCGCGGACACCCGCAGCGGTGGCGGTGCGCTTCGAGGGCCGCTCGCTGAGCTACGCCGAACTCGACGAGGCCGCCACCCGCCTGGCGCACCATCTGGTGGAGCGCGGCGCCGGCCCGGGCCGGTGCGTGGCGCTGCTGTTGCCCCGCTCGGCGCGGGCGATCGTGGCGATCCTGGCCGTGCTCAAATCAGGGGCGGCCTATCTGCCGATGGACCCCGCCCACCCGGATGCCCGGATCGCATTCATGCTCGCCGACGCCGCCCCGACCGCGGTGCTGACCACCACGGAACTGGTTGAGCGGGTGGCGAATTCGGGTGTGCCGGTGATCGACCTGGACGATCCCGACATCGCCGCGCAACCGGGCTCCGCGCTGCCGGGGCCATGCCCGGATGGCATCGCGTATCTGATCTACACCTCGGGTACCACCGGCCTGCCCAAGGGGGTGGCGATCACCCACCACAACCTGACCCACCTGATGCCGTCGCGGCCCCCGGGGTTGGCGGGCGTCCAGGTGTGGACCCAGGCGCACTCCTACGGTTTCGACTTCTCGGTGTGGGAGATCTTCGCCGCGCTGCTGCACGGGGACCGACTGCTGGTGGTGCCCGAGGGGGTGGCCGCCTCCCCGGACGACTTCCACCACCTGCTGCTCGCCGAAGGCGTCACCGTGCTGACCCAGACGGCCTCGGCCCTGGCGGCGCTGCCGGCCGGGGGTCTGGAGTCCGTGGCGCTGCTGATCGGTGGCGAGGCGTGCCCGGCCGACATAGTGGATCGGTGGGCGCCGGGACGGGTGATGATCAACGCCTACGGCCCCACCGAGACCACGGTCTACGCATCGATGAGCGCACCGCTGGTGGCGGGTTCGGGCACACCGGCCATCGGTGCGCCGGTGACCGGTGCGGCGTTGTTCGTCCTCGACGGATCGCTGCGCCCGGTGCCGACCGGGGTGGTCGGCGAACTGTACGTGGCCGGTCGTGGCGTGGGTGTCGGGTATCTGAACCGGCCGGGCCTGACCGGGTCGAGGTTCGTGGCCTGCCCGTTCGGCGCGCCGAGTGCGCGGATGTATCGCACCGGGGATCTGGTGGCCTGGGGTGCCGACGGGCAGTTGCGGTATGTGGGCCGCGCCGATGAGCAGGTCAAGATCCGCGGGTACCGCATCGAACTCGGTGAGATTCAGACCGCACTGGCCGGTGTCGACGGGGTGGCGGCCGCGGCGGTGATCGCCCGCGAGGACCGCCCCGGCGACAAGCGCCTGGTTGGTTATGTCACCGAAACCCATGGCGGCGCGGTCGACCCGGCGATCGTGCGGGCCGCGCTGGCGCAGCGGCTACCGGCCTACATGGTGCCGGCGGCGATCGTGGTCATGGAGGCGTTGCCGTTGACGGTCAACGGCAAGCTCGACGCGCGGGCCCTGCCCGCCCCGGAGTACCAGGGCACCACCTACCGCGCGCCATCCACGGCCACCGAGGAGACCCTGGCCGGGATCTACGCCGACGTGCTGGGGCTGCCGCGGGTCGGGGCCGATGACTCGTTCTTCGATCTGGGCGGCGACTCGTTGTCGGCGATGCGGGTGGTGGCCGCGGCCGGTCCCGCCCTGGACGTCGCGGTGGGGGTGCGGGCCCTGTTCGAGGCGCCGACGGTGGCGGGGTTGGCCGAGTGGATCGGTAGCCACGCCGAGCGGCGGGTGTTGGCGCCGTTGACCGTGCACGGGCGTCCGGCGGTGGTGCCGTTGTCGTTCGCGCAGTCCCGGTTGTGGTTCATCGACCAACTCCAGGGCCCCTCGGCGGTGTACAACATGGCGATCGCCCTGCAACTCCGCGGTGAGCTCGACGTCGAGGCCTTGGGTGCGGCCCTGTTCGATGTGGTGGGCCGCCACGAGAGCCTGCGCACGATCTTCATTGCACCAGAGGGAATTCCGCAGCAGATCGTGGTGCCGGCCGAGTTGGCTGAGGTGGGCTGGGAGGTCGTGGATGCCACTGGCTGGCCTGTCGAGCGGTTGCACGCCGCCGCCGACGAAGCCGCCAGGCACCACTTCGATCTGTCGACCGAGATTCCGGTACGGGCAACCCTGTTCCGCGTCGCCGCCGACGATCACGTCCTGGTGGGAGTGGTGCATCACATCGCCGGTGACGGCGGTTCGATGACCCCGCTGGTGGCGGATCTCGTCGCGGCCTATGCCGCGCGGTGTGCCGGTCACGGCCCCGACTGGGCGCCGTTGCCGGTGCAGTACATCGATTACACGTTGTGGCAGCGGGCGCAGTTCGGGGATCT
>JAGQTW010000407.1 GCA_020438785.1 Mycobacterium sp.
TGGTGACGACCATGGTGAACTTCGGTTGATCACCGATGACGTACTGCGGCTGATTGGTGATGCCCTTGACCGCCAGGGCGGAGTCCGGGCAGTCGTCACCCTCCTTGAGGATCGGCGGCGGCGCCACCGCCTCCGTCGCCGTCGGGGTCGGCGGGGGAATCGACGCGGCCGGCGGCGGGGCGACGACGGGCGTCTTGTTCTCCGGCTGCGGAACCTGACTCTGAACGGCGTCGTTCTTGACGGTGCTCTTCGAGTCGGAGCCGCCGAACACGGTGAAGGCTACGGCGGCGATGATTCCGATGACCAGCACGGCGATACCCAGCGCCAGTCCCCGGCGTCGCCAATAGATTTGCGAGGGCAGCGGGCCATGCGGTTCAAGATCCAGCACGGTTTCACGGTAAGGCCAGGTCACCGCCAGATGGCCGACCCGGCTCGGCGTGTCGCCTTGTTAACTAGCCGAATCTGAACTATTCACCGATGTCGCCGATGTGTTTGCGCAGCCCGACCTTGCCGTCGGCGAGGTGATAGGTCAGCCCCACGATGGCCAGCTCACCCGCCTTGACCCGGTCGGCGATCGCCGACGAACGGGCCATGAGCTGGGCCGCGGTCTCCGTGACGTGGCGGGCCTCGAACTCGTCGACCCGGGTCAGCCCGTCCCGGCGGCCCAGCAGGATCGACGGCGTGACCCGCTCAACCACGTCGCGGACGAACCCGGCGGGCACCTGACCGTCATCGAGCGCGGAGATGGTGGCCTTGACCGCGCCGCAGCTGTCGTGGCCGAGCACCGCGATCAACGGCACGTTCAGCACGACGACCGCGTACTCGATCGAGCCGAGGACGGCCGCGTCGATGACGTGACCTGCGGTGCGCACGACGAACATGTCACCGAGGCCCTGATCGAAGATGATCTCGGCGGCCACCCGGCTGTCGGCGCAGCCGAACACCACCGCCGTCGGGCGCTGCGCCCCGGCCAGGCTGGCCCGATGCTCGATGCTCTGGCTGGGATGCTCGGGCTTACCGGCGACGAATCGCTCGTTACCCTCCTTGAGTGCTTTCCAAGCTGTCGCGGGACTGGTGTTGGGCATGGGCCCCATTGTGCCCTGCGCACCGGGACGGCATGCCGTGAGCATCCCGGCCGCCGAGTTGGTGGAGTGGTACGGGCGCGCGCGCCGCGACCTGCCCTGGCGCGCGCCGGGGGTGACCGCGTGGCAGATCCTGGTAAGCGAGTTCATGCTGCAGCAGACCCCGGTCGCCCGGGTGGCGCCGATCTGGCTGGACTGGGTGGCCCGCTGGCCCACGCCATCGGCGACGGCCGCCGCCGGCGCGGCAGACGTGCTGCGCGCGTGGGGCAAACTCGGCTATCCGCGCCGGGCCAAACGGCTGCACGAGTGCGCGACGGTGATCGCCACCGACCACGCCGACGTGGTGCCCGACGATGTAAACACCCTGCTGACCCTGCCCGGCGTCGGCGCCTACACCGCGCGGGCGGTCGCCTGCTTCGCCTACCAGCGTGCGGTGCCGGTGGTGGACACCAACGTGCGCCGGGTGGTCGCGCGCGCGATGCACGGGCGCGCGGATGCGGGCAGCGCTTCGGCGGTGCGCGACCACGCGGATGTCGAGGCGCTGCTGCCCGAAGGCAGGACCGCGCCGGTGTTCTCCGCCGCGCTGATGGAACTGGGCGCGACGGTGTGCACCGCGCGGGCACCGAAGTGCGGCATCTGCCCGCTGAGTGCGTGCGCGTGGCGGGCGGCCGGGTATCCGCCCGCGACCACTGCCGCGCGCCCGGCGCAGCGCTACGCCGGTACCGACCGGCAGGTGCGCGGCCGACTGCTCGACGTGCTGCGGGCGAGTTCGACTCCGGTCGAGCGGGCGCAACTGGACGTCGTGTGGCTCACCGACACCGCGCAACGCGACCGGGCGCTGGACTCGCTGCTGATCGACGGGCTGGTGGAGCAGACCGGGGACGGCAGGTTCGCGCTGGCCGGTGAAGGTGACTGAGCGACAGGCCTATCGGCGTCAGCCGACCCTGGCGACCATGAAGATCCGCCGGAACGGGAAGAACGTGCGCCCGTCGGGTCGGACCGGGTAGGCGGTGTCCAACATCGGTGCCAGTTCCGCGCGGAACCGCTGCCACTGCTCCTCGGTGAGGCGGTCCCGTACCGGGGTCAGCGCGGTTCCCGTGATCCAGTTCAGCACCGGGTTCTCACCGGTCAGCTCGTGGATGTAGGTGCTCTCCCAGACATCGACACTGCACCCGGCATCGGTGAGCAGTTCGGCGTAGCGCGCCGGGAAATCGACGACCTTGCCGCTCCGAAACGGGATGTCGTGCAACGGTTCCGACCATGGCCGACGCTCGGCGAGCGCCCGGATGGAGGCGTGCGAGGGTGCGTCGAAATTGCCCGGCACCTGCACCGCGATCCAGGCGCCGCGCTCCAACTGGTCGACCCACCGGATCAGTAGCTCGGCGTGCTCCGGAATCCAGTGCAGCGCCGCGTTGCTGAGCACCACATCGGTGCCGGGTGCGGGGATCCAGGCCCGCACATCACCGACCCGGGCGTCGATACCCCGCTCACGGGCGGCCGCCACCATCTCGGCCGAGTTGTCCCACGCCTCGATGACGGCTTCCGGCCAGCGCTCGGCGAGATGTTCGGTCAGGTTCCCGGGCCCACAGCCCAGGTCGGCGACCCGGCGCGGCGATTCGGCGCCGACCCGCGCGAGCAGGTCGAAGAACGGGCGCGATCGCTGGTCGGCGTATGCCAGATAGGTCTGTGGGTTCCACACCCGGCTACCTCACCACACGGGCTAGCATCCCGATAGAGGGCACCGGAGCCCTCGAGTTCCCCGGAAAGGCCGCCCGACGATGACGTCGAACGCCGACATGCCCATCCCGATGCCCGATGTGCCCGGCGCCGATGCCGGCCGCGGCGGGCTGCCGAGCAGGTCCGACCTGACCCTGCTGCAGCGCACCATCGTCGACACCTCGGCGATCGCCGATCTCGGCCTGCGCACCGCGATCTCGTCGCTCGTCGGGGCGGCCCTGGCGCCGACGATCGCCGCCGGAGCTGTCCGTGGTTCGGAGACGAGACGCGAACGCAAGAACCTGGAGTTCTACGCCGAACTCGCATCGCACCACGATCCGGCGCTCTCGTTCCCGGCGCCGACCGAGGTCCCGACGGTTACGAGTCGCCGGGCCAACCCAGTCGCCGAGTACATCGCGCACGGCAACGTGCACAACCTGTCGTTCGAGAGCAGCTTCGAGCCGGTCAACCCGGACCTGCGGCCACAGTGGGAGAAGCTGAAGCGCAACAACGTCGTGTGGGCTCAGCACTGGCGCCATGACGACGGCCCCCGCCCGACACTGTGCGTGATCCACGGCTTCATGGGTTCGCCGTACCTGTTCAACGGCCTGTTCTTCTCGCTGCCGTGGTTCTACCGCACCGGCTACGACGTCATGCTCTACACGCTGCCGTTTCACGGCAGGCGGGCCGAAAAGGGCTCGCCCTTCAGCGGTTACGGGTTCTTCTCGCAGGGGATGGCCGGCTTCGCCGAAACCATGGGGCAGGCCGTGCACGACTTCCGCTCGATCCTCGACTGGTTGCGCGACACCGGCGTGGACCGGATCGCGCTGACCGGCATGTCGCTCGGCGGTTACACCTCGGCCCTGGTCGCGTCGGTCGACGACCGGCTGGAGGCGGTGATTCCGAACGTGCCGGTGGTGACTCCCGAGTCGGCATTCGACCAATGGTGGCCGACCAACAAGCTCATCGCCCTGGGCCGCCGCCTCGGCGGTCTGAGTCGGGATGAGTCGGCGGCGGCGTCGGCCTACCACTGCCCGCTGAACTATCGGCCGCTCGTGCCCAGGGACCGCCGGCTGATCATCACCGGCCTCGGGGATCGGCTGGCCCCGCCCGAGCAGGCCGAGGTGCTCTGGGAGCACTGGGATCGTTGTGCGCTGCACTGGTTCCCGGGTAACCACATCCTGCACGTCAGCCAGCCGGAGTACC
>JAGQTW010000043.1 GCA_020438785.1 Mycobacterium sp.
GCCGACTGGGGCGCCGACGTCATCAAGATCGAGCACCCGGTCACCGGTGACGCCCAGCGTGGGCTGGTCAAGGTACTGGGCGCTGCGGCAACGGTCGAGGGGTCGAGCTTCGCCCCCATCATGGAGGCGCCCAACCGCGGAAAGCGCAGTGTCGGTCTGGCATTGGCCTCGCCCGAGGCCCGTCCGCTGCTCGAGGAGCTGATCAGGCGCAGCGACGTGTTCCTCACCAACTACCTGCCGCGGGTGCGGTCCAAGCTGGGAATCGACGTCGACGATGTCCGGCGGATCAACCCCGACATCATCTACGTGGCGGGTACCGGCTTCGGAATGGACGGACCCGACGCCGATTCCGGCGCGTACGACGTGACCGCATTCTGGGCCCGCGGCGGCAGTGCCGACGGGGTGACGCCGCCCGGCGCCGAACGCGTGGCGGGGATGCCCGCGGGTGCCTACGGCGACAACATCGGCGGGATGGCCATCGCCGGCGGCATCGCGGCTGCGCTGTTCGGGCGCAGTGTCAGCGGCGAGCCGTCCGTCCTGGACGTGTCGCTGCTTGCGGTCGGTGCCTGGGCCACCCAGTTCAGTGTGAATCTGGCGCTGCTCACCGGCGGACCGCTGCCTAAGACTGAGCGGAGGACCCAGACACCGGGTAATCCGCTGGTGGCCAACTACCGCACCAGCGACGGCCGCTCCATCCAGTTGGCGATGCTGCAGCCCACCCGGTACTGGCCCGAGTTCTGCCGGTTGATGGGTTGTGACCAGTACGCGGACGACCCGAGGTTCGCGTCGATGGAGGCGCTTGCCACCAACATCGACGCGGCCTGCGACATCGTCGCCGCCGCGATCGGCTCCCGCAGCTACGCCGACTGCGTCGCCCTGCTCGGGCAGGGCACCGGGGCCTGGGCGCCGGTGCAGGACGGCTGGGACCTGGGCCACGATGAGGCGCTGATCGCCAACGGCCGCATCGTCGACGTCGTCGACGCCGACGGCCACACCCGCAAGCTGGTGGCCAATCCGGTCAAGTTCGACGACGGGGCACTGTCGCTGGCCAGGGCCCCGCAGTTCGCCGAGCACACCGATGAGGTGCTGCGCGAGTTGGGTTTCGACGACGAAGGTCTCATCGAGCTGAAGATCGCCGGCGCGATCACATGAGCGCGGCACTGGTCGACGACGCCGCGGACGGCACCGTCCGGGAGCGGCTGATCCGCGCCGCCGACGCCGAGGTCGACGAGCACGGCATCGACGCACTACGGATGGAGGTGGTGGCCAAGCGCGCCGGCGTCTCCCGGGCGACGGCCTTTCGGCAACTCGGCGGCATCTCGGAATTGATCGTGCAGGTGGCGTTGCGGCGCGCACAACGCCACATCGCCGCGGTCGAGCAACTGATGGCGGCCAGGAAGGGGACGTTCGCCAAGCTCGAGGGCGCCCTGATCTACACCACCCGCGAACTGCACACCGATCCGGCCATTGCCGCCCTGATCGGCGCACATTCGGCCTCGGTACACGATCCGCGGGTGCACCAGGCCGCGGTCGGGGTGATGGGTCCGGTCCTCGAGGAGGGCCGGCGCCGTGGTGAGGTGCGCACCGATGTCGATCTCGACGAGCTGGTGGACTTCATGGTCGAGCAGACCTACCTCGCCGCCGAAGAGATCGACCGGTCTGAGGAGTCGGTACGGAAACGGTTCCGGCTGTTCATGATTCCAGCGCTGGAGTCGCGGACCGGCGCCGGCGGGGAGGTACTCTCGTGCGCCCGGGAGGTGGAACAGGCGGTGTCGGTGGCCGCCGAGGCACTCGACAGCCTGAGTCGGTTGCTGCGCCCGGGTGACCTCCGGTGACCACGGGCGATCACCGGCGGCGACCGCACCTGTGCACCCTGACACCCATCCTGCCGAAAGCCGAGGACCGGTGAGCTACCTCCCACCGTCGCCGACCCGCGGGCGGACCCGGGGAACTGCCCTGCTCGCCGGCGGGCGCCTGCCGGGGATCCTGCTCCTCGGCCCGGTCGTCGTCGCCCTCACGGTGTGACATCGCCGGCTCAGCCCGGAAAGTTGAACAGCCGCCTGGTGTTCAGTTCGACGATGCGGTGTACCTCGTCGTCGGGAACGTCGCGGAACACGTCGGCGGCCCGTTTGCGGTTGTGCGGCCAGTTCGAGTCGGAGTGCGGGTAGTCGGACTCCCAGGTGATGTTGTCCACCCCGATGTCGTAGCGGTTCTTGATGCCGGCCTCGTCGTCGATGAAGCAGCCGAAGATGTGCTTGCGGAACAACTCGCTGGGCCGGGTCTTCTTGTCGATGTCCTGATAGAACCGGTGCTTCTCCCAGACCTGGTCGCAACGTTCGATCAGATAGGGCATCCAGCCGATACCCCCCTCGGAGAGAACGACTTTCAGCTTGGGGTGGCGGTGGAACACCGGAGAGAACACCAGGTCCGTCGCGGCGGCCATGGAGTTGGTGCCGAACAGGGCGGCGATCACCGCGAACGGGGCGTCCGGGGCGGTCACCGGCGGTTTGCTCGAGGAGCCGAAGTGGCACGCCAGCGGCATGTCGAGCTCCTCGGCCACCGAGAAGAATCCGTCCCAGTGGTCGGTGTGGAACGACGGCAGGCCCAGCGGCACCGGGTTCTCGGTGAAGATGATTCCCTTCGCGCCCTTGTCATGGGCCCGGCGGGCTTCCTCGGCGGCTTCGTCGGGGTCCCACATCGGCACGAGGACGCCGGGGATGTAGCGGTCGGGAGCGGCGGGGCACCACTCGTCGAGGACGAAGTCGTTCCACGCCTGCACGCAGGCCAGCGCCAGGTCCTTGTCGGCGGCGAAGGTGAAGATCCGGCCGGCCACGCCCGGGAAGGTCGGGAAGTTCAGGCCGGCCCATTCGCCGTCGAGGTCCATATCGGCCAGCCGGGCGACCGGGTCGTAGCAGCCGGGACGCATACCGTCGAAGCGCACCGGGTCGTCGCCGAACTCCTCGGGCTGTTTGCCCGCCACCGCGGCGAGCCCGATGTTGGGGTGCCGCTTGCCGTCGTAGAGCCAGACCTGGTGGGGCGGCTGTCCGTCGGGCTGCGGCTCTTCGACAATGCGTGGGCCGTCCTCGTGCCACTTCTTCGGCAGCCGGCTGGTCCACAGATCGGGCGGCTCCACCAGATGGTCGTCGGTGGAGATCATCTTCATCCAGTCCTGTAACGGCATCTGCTCTCTCCTTGGTCAGGCGTTCTCGGGGGTGAATACGACGGGTAGGGCGATCGGGGAGCGGAAGCCCACGCCCCGGACCTCCGGGGCGGGCTTGGTGGTGTCGAGCCGGATGTCCGGGATCCGGTTCAGGATCTCCTCGATCACCACCCTGGTCTCCATCCGCGCTAGATGCATGCCCAGGCAGGTGTGCGGTCCGTGGGCGAAGGCGAGGTTCGCCTGCGGCGGGCGGTGGATGTCGAACTCGTTGGGACGGTCCCACCGCCGTGGATCCCGGTTGGCCGCGCTGATGTTGCACGCCACGATCGCGCCCTTCGGAATCGGTACGCCGTCGATCTCGGTGTCGACGGTTGCGGCGCGGTTCAGCGACGTCAGGGGCGGCTCCCAGCGCAGGCCCTCTTCGATGGCAGCGGGGACCAGTTCCGGATCGGCGCGCACCGCGTCCCACTGCTCGGGGTGGGTCATCAGCGCCAGCAGCAGATTGCCGGTCGAGCGGGCCGTGGTCTCGGCGCCGGCCGGGAGCAGCACCCGGACGAAGTTGATCAGTTCCTGCTCGTTGAGCCGCAGCCCGTCCACCTCGGCCTCGATCAGTTGGCTGATCATGTCGTCGCCGGGGTGGGCCCGGCGGTCGGCGATCTGCTCGGAGATGTAGCCCGCCAACGCCTTCGACGCGGCCAGTGCCTTGTCGGGGTTGTAGAAGATCAGGATGGTGTCGACCGCCCACGAGGTGAACTGCGGGACGTCACCGCGGGGCAGCCCCAGGAGTTCGGCGATGACGTAGACGGGGAACAGCAGGGCGAGTTCGTCGACGAGGTCGGCGCTGCCGCGATCGGCGAAGCGGTCGACCAGTCCGGCGACGATGGGCCCGACCACCCGTTCCCGGAACGGTTCCAGGGCGCGCCTGCGGAACGCGTGCGCGATGAGGTCGCGGTAGCGCCGGTGCTGCTCGCCGTCCATTCCGAGCAGGGTCTCGCCCCAGACCTGGCCGATGGTCTCGTTGTGAATGGCCGACGAGAACCGTTCGGCGTCAGCGAAACCGGTGCGGACCTCGGCAAATCCCAGGAGGCTGAACAGCGGCCGTTCGGAGAACAGCGACATGGTGCGGTAGTCCTCGAAGCCGGCGATCTGGGACTGGCTGCCCGGCTGAACGGGACAGCGGTCCCGCGCGATGCCGAGGGGGCCTTGCAGATCCCGGATGGCCGTTCGCGGCGAGGCCTCGGTGAACTCGACGATGTGGCGCCGGTAGGCGGCATCGTCCGCGTTTCGGATCCACTCGCGTAATTCGTTGACTGTCATCGGATCCTCAACTGAGTCGGGTCACTGTTCCTGCGGCGCCGTCCACCCGCAGCCGCATGCCGTCGGTGATGCGCGCCGTCGCGTCGTGGGTTCCCACCACGCAGGGAATCCCGAACTCGCGCGCAACGATCGCGGCGTGCGACACGGGGGCCCCGACGTCGGTCACCACCGCCGCGGCACCGGCGAAGAAGGCCGTCCATCCGGTGTCGGTCACGTGCGCGACCAGGATCTCGCCCGGGTCGAGTTCGGTGTCCAGGATCGAGGTCACCACCCGGGCCGGGCCGGTCACGGTTCCGGCGCTGGCGCCCGAACCGGTGAGCATGTCACCGACCGCGAAGGAGGCGCTGTCGTTGACGGGCTCCCACCGTCGGTCGAAGATCGCCGGAAGGGTCAACCCGGCCAGCCGGTCGCGTTCGGCCCACCGGTGCCGGATCAGCTCGGCAGTGACTGAAGCTGTGCCGAAACACAATTCGTCGTAGGTCAGGGCGAATACGTCGGTGACTCGTTCGAGCCGGCCCGCCGCGACGAGCCTGCGCCCGCGCTCCAGGGCCAGCAGCCGCAGGTTGTGCGTGGCGCGGACCGACACGTCGCGTGCCTCTTCACGATCGTGCAGGACCCGGCGCGCCAGCCGAGACCGCAGCCCGCCCGTCGGCGGCGGGGGTGCCGGCCGGCCGCTGGCGGCTGCAGCCCGTGCCGCGTTGAGCAGGGCCTCGGGTCGCTGTTCGAACATCGGGTTGGCCAATTCGCCCTCTCCGGGGCCCCGGTGGCCGACTTCGGCGAGGGCCACGTCGAAGGCACGGGCGAAAGTCCTTGAAGCGCTGCGCAGCTCGTCCAACGAACTCGCCTGATGCTGGGCCAGCGCCGGATCCGCCCGCAGGAGTTCCCCGAGACGTTCCACGTGACGCAGGATCGCACCGCTGGGCAGATCCGCGGCGCCAACCCGGGTGCTGTTGCCGTCGTCCGGGCCCGCCACCGTCACCGCGTTTCCCGCGGCGGCGGCGGCGAACGACGATACGTTCCAGGCCTGTACCGCCAGATCGCGGGCCAGCGACAGCCGGGACAGCAGACGTTCGTCGGTCATGCCCTCGGCGGCGTTGATCTCGGCGCGCAGCCGGTCACATTCCCGGCGAAGCTGTGCGGCTTCCCGCCGGACCGCGAGCACGGCCGGCGCCATCCGCCCGGCGACACGGCCGGTTCGGCCCATTCTGCGGAACGCGGAGTCCCGCCGCGGCGCTACCGTCGGCTTGGAGACGTCGGCGCTGCCGAGGTACTGGCGGTCGATGTCGTCAGCGCTCCAGCCCGGCATCGCGGCCGCCATCTCCCGCAACACCGAGACGTTGACGTAGAGCCGGTGGCCCGCACCGATCACCGGTCGGGTGGACATCTCGGTCTGCTGGGCCTCGTCGAGCATCAGCAACTCGGCGGTGGATGTGCCGCTGCCCCGCAGCGCGGCCAGTGAAATGTCCAGCGATAGTGGGGACATCGGTCCGGGGAAGGCCTCCGAGAGGTTCGACGCGCTGTACACCGGATAGCGCGGGTCGATCAGCGAGTCGAACTCGCCGCGCAGGCCCTCGGGTGCCGGGTCCACGAGCGGTCCGCCGGCTGCGGGTGGCAGGCCGGCGGCGATCTCGGTGGGTGCCCACCTCATCCGCCACGGCGCGTCGACCCGGCGGGCGCCGAGATAGACGCACCGAGCGAAGATGCGTCCGGCGGACTCGGCGACCTCGCGGCCCCGCCAGCCGCAGCGGAAGCCCCACTCCTGTTCCAGCCGGGTGGTGTCGACGACAGGTGGCCAGATCAGGCCGTCGAGGGTGGCGGGCTCGATGTTGAGCAGGTCGTGATCCCAACTGAAGCGCAGGGCGTTCTCCATCGCCGAGCGGGGCAGCGAGAGCACCCGGCGATGCAGTTCGGCGGCGAACTCCTTGGAGGACAACACATCCGGGGCCGCCAGGTTGACGGTGCCGGTCCGATCACTGAAGCAGGCGTCGGCGTGGAAGCGCGCCACATCCTCGGTGTGTACCAGCTGCCAGCGGGTCTGCACGCCCTGAACCGCGGCCAGCAGCGGCATCCCGAACAGGCGGCCCGCATAGCTGACCGTCCCGTGCCCGAGCGCGATCGCGGGCCGGCTGATCACGGCAGGGACGCCGGCGGCGGCGATCATCGACTCGACCTCCGCCTTCTGCGCGGCGTAATAGATCCGCGGATCGGGCCGCAACGGGTCGTCCTCGCGCAGGAAGTCCGGGTTGTCCGCGTGCGAGCCGTACGCCATCACCGACGACGAGAACACCAGCCGCTCGCAACCGAGACGCGCCATCGCCTCAAGGACGTTCGCGGTGCCGCCGACGTTGACCGCCCGGTTCTCCTCCTCGGTGGGCAGCGGTTCGAGTGCCCAGGCGAAGTGCACGACGACGTCGGCGCCGCGCATGGCGTCGGTGACCGCGTCGAGGTCGCAGATGTCGCCCGCGACCGCCGTCAGGCGTGGGTCCTTCGGGGGCCTGCGGGCGAACGCAACCACCTCCGCGCCGCGGGCCAGCAGGCGGCGCACCACTTCGCGGCCGAAGTCGCCGCTCGCGCCGGTCACCAGAATTCTCATCAGCCCCGAAGCTACTGCATTTAACTAGTGATTACTAGCTAAAATTTCCTGAGTGACTATCCTGTGGCTGATGACAACCACCCGACGGTCCAGCGCCGCAGTCCGAGAGGATCTGCTGAAGGCCGCCGGCTACCTGTTCGCCCGGCGCGGCTATGCGGGCGCGTCGACCAAGGAGATCGCCCAGCTGGCGGGCACCTACGAGACGTCGCTGTACACCCATTTCGGGTCCAAGGCGGGCATCTTCTCGGCGGCTGTCATCGAGCCCTTCACCGAATTCGTGCAGTCCTTCCGCGCCACTCTCACCCAGCAGCAGGGTGCCTCCGAGGACGTCCTCATCGCGGCGTTCGTCGACGATCTCTACGACAGCCTCGAATCCCACCATGACGCGGTGATGGCCTTCGTCCTCGGTATGCGCGAGCCGGACGCCGCCGAGGCGGTCTCCGGCGTGCAGGACAGTCTCGCGGAGATGTTCGACGCCCTGCACGCCGCAGGCCGGAACCGGGATGCCAAGGCGGGCCGGCCGGGTCCCGGACGGCCGGTGGTCCAGCGCCTCATGATCGGACTGGTCGTGGCGGCGTCGGCCTTCGCCCCGTGGTTGTTCGCCGGCGAGGACGCCGACCCGGCGACCATCAAGAGGGCGATGACCGAAATCCTCGTTTCCGGTGTGCGCACGGAGGATCGGTAGATCCGGCCCACGACGGTGGTGGTTCAATCAATGCGAACCGAGCGAAGGAGTGTCGTGGAGCGGATATCCCTGGTGGACTACCTGGTGCTGGACGACAAGCCGCACCTGGTCGCCAACGAGTGCACCAACTGCGGCGCACGCTACTTCGACCGGCGCAGCGGCTGCGCGAACTGCAGCGGTCGGGAGTTCCGCTCAGTTCCTATCGCCGACACCGGCGAATTGCGCACCTTCACGATCGTCAGCTTTGCGGCAGAAGGAGTTCCGGTGCCGTTCGTCGCCGGCGTCGTCGACTGTGACGGCACCAGTGTGCGGGGCAACATCGTCAACGTGCCGCCGGATCCGGACCACGTCAAGACCGGTATGAAGGTGCGGCTTACCACCGTTCCCGTCGGCGTGGACGCGTCCGGCGTGGAAGCAGTCGGCTACGGCTTCGAGCCGGCGGAATAGAGGAGTCACCATGGCAGAGAACGTCTGGATCCTCGGGATCTACATGACCAACTTCGGCAAACACAAGGACTCCGACGTCCTCGACCTCGGTTCCGAGGCCGCCTTCGGGGCGCTCGCCGACGCCGGGGTGTCGATCAAGGACATCGGCGTGATCGGGGCCGGCAATCTGATGGGCGCCCCCGGTTACGGGCAGCTCCTGCAGAAGCAGATCGGTCAGACCGGTGTGCCGGTGTTCAACGTGAACAACGCCTGTGCCACCGGGGCGACCGCACTGCGGGTCGCCATCATGGCCATCAAAGCCGGCGAGACCGACATGGGACTAGCGGTCGGCGTCGAAAAGCTCGCCGGTGCAGGACTTCTCACCGGCAACGCCAGAGCAGCCGAAGGTGGCCACTGGGTGCGCGACGGACGTTACGGCGCGGTGGCGCCGCTGGACGGCCGGGTGGGCACCGAGACCATGCCGGGGGTGTTCGCGCAGATCGGCCTGGAGTACGGGCATCGCTACGGTGGTGCGGATTTCGAGTTGTTCGCCTCGATCTCGGAGAAGAACCACGCGCACTCGACGCTGAACCCGAAAGCGGCCTATCGCAAGCGGTTCACGCTCGAGGAGATCATGAACGACGTGATGATCGCCTACCCGAACACCCGGCCGATGTGCTCGGCCAACTGCGACGGCGCGGCCGCGGCGGTGGTGGTCAGCGAGTCCAAGCTGCGCACGCTGTCCATCGAGCAGCAGCGCCGCGCCGTCAAGGTCAGCGCCTCGGTGCTCACCAGCGACCCCTACCAGGAGGCCTGTCAAATCCTGCCGGACGTCAACACCCTGACCCGCCAGGCCGCCACGCAGGCCTACGAGCAGGCCGGAATCGGGCCGGAGGACCTGGATTTGGTGGAGTTGCACGATTGCTTCGCGACCGCCGAACTGGTGCATTACGACAATCTGCAGCTGTGCGAGCCCGGCGGTGCGGTCGACTTTTTCAAGTCCGGTGCGACCTGGCGGGACGGCAGCACACCGGTCAACGTATCCGGCGGCCTGGAGTCCAAGGGCCATCCTGTCTCGGCGACCGGCATCGCCAACATCTGGGAGATCGCCACCCACCTTCGGGGCGAGGCCGGTGAGCGCCAAATCGACGGCGCGAGAGTCGGACTGGCACACGTGATCGGGCTCGGCTCGGCGTGCGGCATCCATGTCCTGGAGAAGGCGGCCGTCTAGCGTTTCACCGGCGCAGCCCGGCGACACCCGCAGTTGGGGCGAAGGCCGCGTCGGGCTCGGCGGATCACGCGGCAGGTGCGATGACATCCGGGGGTGTCCTGCAGCACGCGAATAATATAACCTGGTTGTCGAATTAGCGGACGTGACCCGAGCGGGGGTGAGCGATGTTCGATGAGCGATGGCCGGACCAGGCCGAAGAGCTTGGCGACGCGCTCGGGGCCGTCCTGGCCAAGCATTGTGCGCTCGACACCCTGCGTCGGCTGGACAGCTTCACCGACATCGCGGGCGGGCTCGACGATCTGAATCGGGCGGTCGATGACTTCGGGCTATGGGACCTACCCGCCGAGCCATACCTGCTGACGCGCGCCGCGGTGGCGCTCGGTGAGCACCTGGCCCCGGTGCCCTTCGTTTCGGCGATGCCGGCATACGCGGTACTTGGCGAGAAAGCGGTCGCGAACGGGGTGGACCGGCAGATCGTCCCCGCCGGGCTCCCGCGCGTGGTGGTCACTGTCGGAGCAGGAGTCGGTATCGGAGCGACCGCCGGCGCGGAACGGCCTAGCGCGGCCGGCGAGCAGGTGGTGGTGCTCGACAGAATCGAGGCAGCAGCCATCGCGGGTGGCGCCGATCAGATTCGCGCGTGGGGGTTCCTGCTCGAATCGGCCCGATTGGTCGGAGCGGCACAGACATTGCTCCGCTACGGCGTCAACTACGTCTCGGAGCGCCGGCAGTTCGGGGCGCCGGTCGGCAGTTTTCAGGGCGTCGCCCACCCGCTGGCCGACGCCGCGACTGCGGTCCAGTCGGCCGATCTGCTGACCCGCCACGCCGCCTACCTCGCCGACACCGACCGGCAGGTGCCACTGTTCGGCGCGGCGATGGCGGCGAAGAAGGCCCACGCAGCCTCGCGACAGGTCGCGGCGACCGTACATCAGGCGCTGGGAGGTTACGGCTTCACCATCGAGGCGGATTGCCAGTTGTACTCCCGGCGGATTCGGGCCTGGACCGCCGCCATGCCGGACCCGGGACTCTGGCTGGCCGAGTTGGCCCGCACCCTGGCCGATCCGGCCACCCGGAACAGTGTCACCGATCTGTGGCAATTCGACCGTGGGTTCACCTTGCCCCGATGGGTGAGCGAAGAGGAGGACCGATTCGATGGTCGCTGAAAGCTTCCCTCGCCGAGCCGATTTCAACCACCAGCCGCTGGTGGGATTCTTCCGCCCGGAGGCCGACCAGAGCGTGGTCACCAAGACGTATTTCGGACTGGTTCTGGAAGGCACCTGGTTCTACGGAATCCTGCGGGGCGAAAGCGGCCGGTCCTACGCGATGCTGCGCAAGGCGGTCGGATACACCACCCGCGACATCGCCATCATGACCTCCGATGACACCGGGCTGCGCATCGACCCACGCAGCGCGCAGGCCGCAATCGGCGGCAAGGTGCGCCGCGCCTTCGCCGACGGTTACGACCTGACGGCCGGCGGCTCCAATCGGGGCCCGAACTTCGAGGTGAGGCTGGGGGACAACGACTTCAGCTGGCGGGAAGACGGCAGCGAGGGGCCGCTCCTGGACATCAGCGGCACCCTCGCCGCACCGGGGTTCCAGGTCTACGTGCCCTGGCGCAACGCGCCTGGAGAGGCGGGCGCGGTCGGTGAGCCCGGGGCGCTGTACTACACCTCGACGCCGTATCTGGCCCAGGGCACCATGCTGGGCGAAGCGGTAACCGGGTTCTTCGCCGTCGACCAGAGCTACCTTCCGCACGGCGTGGACTGGAACAACAGCGCGATCTGGATGCGCCTGCAGGGCGGCTGGAACGTCTTCGCCAACGAGTACACCGACGGTTCGATCGAGTGGGGTCACATGAGCATCGGCGCCGACCGATTCCGCTTCGTCGCGGTCGCCTCTTCGGACGCGGAACTGGTCAACGTCCTGCACGTCGATGAGACGATCGATTGGCGCACTGACGAATTCGTCGATCGCATCACCTTCGACACCGGCGATGGACAGCCCTGGGAGTTCGTCACCGACCCCAACGGACTGATGGTCGAGATGTCGGCGGCGCGCCCCGGATGGTCCGGACACGCGGGCGTGGTGCGCCGTGTCGGCGAGACCCGCACCCTCACCCGGCACTGGGCATGGCAAGAAGTCTTTCCCGCCCGCGTATGAGCCTGAGCACGCCGACTCCCGACCGCCGCTGGGCGACGAGTCACACCATCCCCGAGCCGCATCGGATCGATCCGGCACCGGCGGGCCTGCGTGGCGAGTTCGATGACTATCTGGATACGCGATACCCGACGCTGTCCACCGCCAATGTGGGGGAGGCCTTCCCGGGCACCCTAACCCCGATGTCGCTCATCGTCGGCCGCGGGGCCTTGCGTGTGTCCGGCGCCATCCAGGTCGAGATGCTCGGCATGCGCGACGAGGCCGCGGTTGCCGCCCAGCGCACGCTCGCGATCGCTTCGGTGGCGCACCGGCTCTACACGAACGTCTCGGTCGTCCACGCGATGGCCCGGGCGATGCCCGGCACCTCCCCGCGGGAGGTCGACGAACACATCCTCGGAATCCGCCACGACCCGGCCGATGATGCCCACGACGACCCCGTACCTGTCCTCGAGTCGGTCCGCAGCGCGCTCACCGTTCCGGCCGCGGTCGTGCGGATGGCGGGAACCGGACGGCGGGTCAACGCACTGGGGCAACGCATCCGGACGCTGAGCCATTCGCCTGAAGAGCTGCGGATGCTCGACGATCATGCACTGCTTGCTCTAGTCGAGGAGCTGCACGGCACTACCCTCGATGCCTGGGCCTACAGCACCACCACCAATCTCGTCGCGTCGGCGGCGCAGACCCTGGTCCGCAAGGTCGCCCCCGAACTCGACGCCGCTGCGATGCGCGGCGGCACCGGCGAGTTGGCCAGCGCGGCACTGCTCACCGGGGTCGCCCGGCTCGCCGACATAGCCCGAGCGCGTCCCGCGCTGGCTGCGGTACTCGATGCCGAGCCGTCCACGGAGCTCGTGGACCGTCTGATGACGCTCGATAGCGCTTTCGCCCAAGAGTTCTGGGCGGTGATCGGCGAGTCGGGGCATCGTGGACCCGGTGAGACGGAACTTGCCAATCTCATGTACGCCGACAATCCGGCCGCCCTGCTGGACGCCATCCGAACGACACTTCACGTGCCGAGCCGGCCGGTGTCGTCGCCCGTCGGCATCTCGGCGCTGCCCCGGCGTGCGATCACGCTCCTCAACGCGGCGGTACGCCGCCGGGAGCGGTGCAAGGACGTCGTGGTGCGTTCGACGCATGCGCTGCGCACCGCGCTGCGCGAGATCGGGCGCCGCCAGGTCGAGGCCGGTGTCTTCGCCCAGGCGGGCGACATCTTCTACCTCACCCCGGTCGAACTCGCCGACCTACCCGAGCACGCCGAACGTATTCCCGGCCGACGAGCAGAACGAGACCGTCTCTCGGCGCTCTCGATTCCGTCGCTGTTCACCCTGCGATGGGAACCCCAGAACCGGGGATTATCAACCAATTCCGCACCGCTGAACGGAGTTGGCGCCTCACCGGGGGTGGTTCGGGGACCCGCCCGCATCATGCGCGATCCCGACGACGACATCGAACCCGGCGACGTCCTGGTCGTCACCGTGACCGACGTGGGATGGACGGCACTCTTCGGCGGGGTCGGTGCCGTCGTCACCGACGTCGGCGGACTGCACTCACACGCCGCGATCATCGCCCGCGAGTTCGGCATACCGTGCGTCGTCGGTACCGAACGGGCCACCCTGGACCTGACCGACGGTCAGATGATCGAGGTCGACGGCAGCAGTGGAACGGTGAAGCCGGTCAACTGAAAGCGCTCAACGCCAACGCCATTGCGGGGCGCGCTTCTCCAGGAACGCGGCCCTGGCCTCCGCGCTGTCTTCGAAGGTCAGTAGCCGATTGGTGTAGTCCTGCTCGGTGCGGTAGGCCTCTTTGAGCGGCAGGAACTCCGCGCGGTTCATCGACTCCTTGGCCAGCCGCAACGCGATCGGGCTCTTCTCGGCGAGTTGCGCCGCCACTGCCCGCGCCGCCGGCAATAGTTCCTCGGCCGGCACCACCGAACGGATTGCACCCAGCCGGTGCAGTTCGGCGGCTGGCACCTTCTCGCCGAGGAAGAACATCTCCCTGGCCTTGTGTCGCGGCACCATCAACGATAGTTGCGAACTCGCGCCGAGTAACCCCGCATTGATCTCCAGCGCGCCGAAGGTGGCGTGTTCGGCAGCGATGAGGATGTCGCACAGCGCGGCGAACGCCAGCCCGGCACCGATGGCCGGACCGTTGATGGCGCCGATGACGGGAACGGCGCAATCGAGTACGGACCACAGCGCATCGCGGGCTACCTGACCGCTGTCGGTCACCTCCGTCGCCGCGCTGTCGTCCCGATCCCCTATCTTGTCGAGGTCGGCGCCGCCCATGAAGGCTCGGGTGCCCGCCGCGGTGAAGATCGCGACACGAACATCGCGCCGGTCGTTGAGCGAGGAGAACGCATCGCGGATCTCGATCAATGTCGCCCGGTCGACCGCGTTGACCGGCGGGCGATCCAGCGTGACGGTGGCGATGAAGTCGTCGACCGCGACCTGCACGGCATTCTCGGCCATGACGGCACTCCCTGTCGGCTAGTCGGAGCAGCTAAAAGTACTCGGAACCGCCGTCCACGTTGAGCAACACCCCGTTGACATAACCGGCCCGCTCGGACAACAGGAACGCGATCGCGTCGGCGATGTCCTCGGGAACTCCGAAGCGGTTGCCCCAAGTCGCACCGCCCCATCGCGCATTGCTCTCACGGAAATCCTCATCCTCGCTGTGGCCCGTCTGGGCCATCCGCTCCCTACGCTCCTCCACGAGTTGCTCGTTGAGGATCATTCCGGGGAGAACGGCATTTGCGCGCACGCCTAGGGAGCCGTACTCCTTGGCCAGGTTCTTGGTGAAGTGCGCCAGAGCGGCCTTCTGCGCCGAGTAGTGGGCAATCCGGGGGATGAAGTGGCGCACCGACATCGCCGAGGTGGTCACGATGGCCCCGCCACCGTCGAGCAGGGCCGGCATCGCCGCCCTGGCAGCGCGCACCGAGGTCATCAGGACCGACTGGAAGGACCGCTCCCACAGGTCATCGGGCTCCAGTGGGGAGGTCGCCACCTCGCAGAGCCCGACGGTGTTGACCAAGCCGTCGAGTTTCCCGTACCGCTCGGTGGTGGCCGACACCAGCGCCTCGGCGTCCCCGGACCGGGTCAGGTCGGCGACCACGGGGAGAGTCGATGCCGCACCGGCGTCCCCGACGTCCCTGGCCACCGACTCCAGGCCCGGCTTGTCCACGTACCGGTAGTGCGAGTCGCCTTCATTCCGACCCCGCGAGCACAGCACCACATGAGCGCCCTCTGCGCCGAGTCGCATCGCGGTCGCGCGGCCCATCCCCTGGGTGGCGCCCAGGACGATGACCACCTTGTCCTTCAGGCCGAGATCCATTGCAGCCCCTAACTTCGCGGCAGCCCGAGCCAGCGCTGGGCGATGATGTTGCGCTGAATCTCACTGGTCCCGCCGATGATCGACAGCACCGTCGCGGCGCGCAGGAAGTGTTCGGCCTGCTGCGCGAGCGGGTCACCGGAACCGTGGGTGTAGGCGTCCGGGCCGAGCGCGTCGACCAGCCACTGCGCCACCCGCTGGGCGATGGCCGGACCGTGCAGCTTGCTCATGGACGCCTCACCGGAGGCCGTCTCGCCCCGCTCGCCGAGTGCGACCACCTGCTGTCCGAGGAGTCGTTCGGCTTGTAGTTCCATGATGAATTCACCGAGTTCCCGCCACGCCCCCTCGTCCAATTGCGCACGCATGCTTCCGATCCGGTCGAGGTAGCGGGCCAGCAGCAGTCTGGCGTCGCGACCGCCGAAACTCATCGACCGCTCCATGTCGAGTGCCTGTGCCATCATGGTCCAGGCCTGCCCCTCCTGCCCGACCAACGCGTCGGCCGGTACGACCACGTTGTCGAAGAAGCAGGCGTTGACCCGCCACCCGCCCATCACCCGCACGGGTTGGATCGTGACGCCCGAGGCGTGGGCGTCGATCATCAATAGCGACAGGCCACGGTGGCGGGTGCTGTCCGGGTCGGTGCGGACGAGCGTGAAGATCCAGTCCGCGATGTGCGCGCCGGAGGTCCACATCTTGTGGCCGTTGACCACGAAGTCACCATCGGCATTGCGGGTGGCTCTGCTGCGAAGCGCGAGCATGTCGCTACCGGCCTCCGGTTCGCTGTATCCGGCGGCGTAGCTCCAGCTGGCGTCGAGAATCCGCGGGATGTGTTCGGCAGCCAATCTTTCCGGCCCAAACGTCACCAGCATCCAGCCGACGGCCTCGGCCTGCTCCAGTCCGTAGGTGGGCAGGCCGGCCGAGTCGAGTTCCTCGTGCGCGACGAACCTCTCGGTCTGCGACGCCGGGCGCCCAAGGGGCGCGGGCCAACCGAGACCGGTGACGCTCTGCCGGGCCAGCCACGGGTGGAACAGGGTGGGTGCCTGACGGTCACTTTCCAACTCAGCCATCTCGGCACGCATGGCTGCCATGTCGGTGGCACTGAATTCGTCGATACGCGAGCGTAATCCATCGCGGAGCGCACGTTCCTCATCGGTCAGCCGAAACTGCATGTCAGCACCTCCCGCTCAGGCCAGCAGACTGTAGCCGCCGTCGACCGGAATGGTCAGCCCGGTGACGAAGCGGAAGTCACTGCTCAGTAGCGAGACGATCACTGACGCCAACTCGTCGGGGTGGCCCAACCGCCGAAGCGGTGTCTTCTTCGCCACCCCCGCCTGCATCTCGGCGATGCCGGCGATCATGTCCTCGCCGCCGTGCCCGGGGTTGTCGACCAAGGACGGGGAGACGCCGTTGACCCGCACTCCGCGCGGCCCCAATTCGGCGCCGTAGTAGCGGATCAGGTTCTCCATCGCCGCCTTCGCGGGTCCGATCGCGCCGTAGTAGCGGGCATAGTGATTGGCGCCCAGACTGCTGACCGCGACCACCGCACCGCCGACCTTCTCCAGCTCGGGAAGGGCCGTGCGCACCGCCTCCCACAGGCCCCATACCTGGACATCGAAGACACGGTCGTACTCCTCGCGCGTCACTCCGAGGGTTCGGCCGGCGATGATCGGCACCGCGGTGGTGACCAACCCACCCAGCCCGCCCAGTGCCTCGATCGCGGCGTTCACCAGGCCGACTGGATCCGATCCCAGATCGCCGCGCACCAGCACCGGCTCCGGGCCGCCGGTTGCCGCCGCGAGTGCCTGGGTCTCCTTGGCCGCATCGTCGTTCTCGACATAGCCGATGGCGCAACGGCTTCCGAGAGCGGTCAATTCCACGACGGTCGAGCGTCCGATACCGCGGCTGCCGCCGATGACCAGGACCTTGTCGGGCACCGTCCTGGCATAGGGCTGTGTCGTCACTGGGCTGTGCCCTCCCCGTAGTGCTCGTCACGCTTGCGAAACGCCTCGGTGGTGCTGCCCTTCGAGCGTTCCTTGACGAAGTTGAACTCGTCGGGTTCGAAACGCAGGTTGGTCCCGTAGCTGTGGAAGAAGTAGGCGGTGCTCTCCTCCAGGCTCAGCACCGAACTGGCCTCGATGATGCGGTAGGCCTCCTTGGCGATGGTGATGCCGTCGGCGGGCATCTTCGCGACCTGCGCCGCGAGTGCCTCGGTCTCGGCGGCCACATCCGCTTCGTCGACGAACCGGGTGAACAGATGGGCCGACTCGAATTCCGCGGCTTCTGCCATCCGGCCGGTCAGCAACAAGTCACGCGTGATCACCGGACCGAGCCGGTACATGAACAGCGCGATATTGCCCAGGACCGGGCCCAGGAAGCGGGCGGCGGGCATGCCGACCTTGGCCTGCCGGGAGGCGACGACCATGTCCGCGGACAGCGCGAGTTCCAGGCCCAGTCCCAGCGCGTAGGACTCCAACTGCACGATGGTGGCCTTCGGGAAACCGATGAACTCGTGGAACATTCGCTGTCCCTTGCGGTCGATGTTGAGCCGCCGGCGCTGGCTGGGCCTGCGGTTCTCACCGGGTTTGTCGTACCAGCCGTAAGCGCGGTTGAGGTCGACGCCGGTGCTGAACACCCCGCCGTGACCGCGGAGGATGACGACCTTGATCTCGTCATCGTCGGCGATGTCCTCGAGGTGACGACCCATCAGATCGCAGTCCTCGGGGGCCATCGCGTTCTTCTTGGCGGGGTTGCAGATGGTGATCCGCGCGATGTGGCTGTCGTGGTCCTTCTCGAGAACCACCCGTTCGGTCTCGGTGGCGGTCATGTCAGTGCGCTCCTCTGCGATCGGTGAAGAAGGTCTTGTTGACGACGTCGCGGGCCAGCACCCGCAACATCACCTCGTCGGCTCCGCCGCCGATGGACAGCAGTCGGGAGTCACGGAAGAAGCGCGAGGTCCACGTCTCCGCCATGTAGCCCAGGCCGCCGTGGTATTGCATGCAGGTGTCGGCGACCCGCCGGATCAGCCGTCCGGCAAGCACTTTGGCGCTGCTGGTGCGCCGGGTGACATCCTGGCCGGCCACTATCATCTCGGCACAGGAGTACGCGTACTGCTTGAGTGCGTCGACCTCACACGCCAGTTCGGCGAGGTTGTACTGCAGGTACTGGTTGTCGATCAGCTTGCCGCCGAACGCGGGACGCTCACTGAGGTAGTCGACGGTGCGCTCGATGGCGGTCTCCATCTGACCGACGGCCTGATAGACCGCACTGATCCGTTCCATCTGGAACTGCTGCATCTGCTGCTGGAAGCC
>JAGQTW010000408.1 GCA_020438785.1 Mycobacterium sp.
CCATCTCGGTGGCCGACCGCAAGCATGCGGCCAACAATCCGAAGGCGTACTTCTACGGCAAGCCGATCACCATTGAGGACCATCAGAATTCGCGGTGGATCGCCGAGCCGTTGCGGCTGCTGGACTGCTGTCAGGAGACCGATGGCGGCGTGGCGATCGTCGTGGTGTCGGCGGAGCGGGCCAAGGACCTCAAGCACCGGCCCGCGATCATCGAGGCGGCCGCCCAGGGCTCGAGCCCGAATCAGTACTCGATGGTGAGCTACTACCGTCCCGAACTCGACGGCCTACCCGAGATGGGTCTGGTGGGCAAGCAGTTGTGGGCGCAGTCGGGCCTGAAGCCGACCGACATTCAAACCGCGATCCTCTACGACCACTTCACCCCGTTCACGCTGATCCAGTTGGAGGAGTTGGGGTTCTGCGGCTGGGGCGAGGCGAAGGACTTCATCGCCGACGGCGCGATCGAGATCGGTGGCCGGCTGCCGATCAACACCCACGGTGGCCAGCTCGGCGAGGCCTACATCCACGGCATGAACGGCATCGCCGAGGGCGTGCGCCAGCTTCGGGGCACGTCGGTCAATCCGGTGCCCAACGTGGAGCACGTGCTCGTCACCGCCGGCACCGGCGTGCCGACGTCGGGGCTGATCCTGGGCTGAGTGCCGCGGACGACGACCCATCAGCCGCCGAGCGTGAAGGTATTCGCGCAGTCGACGCCGAAAGTGCTGACTGCTTCACGCTCGCGAAGCTGTCGGTGGTGGTTGGCACGATGCGGTCATGGGTGCCCCCTTCCTCGGTAGCGAGGCGTTGGCCGCGGGTGTGACGTGGACGGAATTGCAGAACCGCCATCGGCGCCTCTTGCGCGACGTCTACGTCACCGCCGACACCGAAGTGACTGCCGCGCTGCGCGCCAAAGCCGGCTGGCTGTGGTCCGGCAAGCGCGGCATCATCGCCGGCCGTTCGGCGGCTGCGCTGCACGGAAGTAGGTGGGTGGACGCATCGGCTCCAGTCGAGCTCTTCCACGGCAATCGGCACCGCCTTCCCGGGATTCAGGTGCGCGGTGACAACCTCGAGCCCGAGGAAGTGTGCGTGGTGGACGGTGTACCCGTAACGACGCCCGCCCGAACGGCGCTCGATCTGGCCTGCTGGAACAGCACCATACCGGCTGTCGCGGCCGTCGACGCGCTGGCCCGGGCGACATCGCTCAACATGATTGAGGTCGAACCACTTCTCAACCGAAGCGCCGGCCGGCGCGGAATCGTGCGGGCGCGCAGAACGCTCGCACTGGTCGATCCGGGTGCGCAGTCGCCGAAGGAATCGTGGTTGAGGGTCACGCTTTTGGAAAGCGGACTACCGCGGCCGCGGACACAGATACCGATACGCAATGAGTTCGGCGACGCGGTGGCATACCTGGACATGGGTTGGGAGGACGCGCTCGTCGCCGTGGAGTACGACGGTGAGCATCATCGCACCGTCCGCTCGCAGTACTCCTATGACATCCGCTGGCTGGAGATGTTGCAGCGGCGGGGCTGGACGGTCATCAGGGTGACCGCCGCCGACCGAGCTGAGGAGATCGTCCGCCGAGTCCGCGCCGCGCTCGCCGGTCGGGCGTGAAGCTAGTTGAGCAGTCGGTGCCGACGGTGCGGATAGCTTCACGCCCGGGGCGGCCCAACACAGCTAGACCGGAGTCAGCTCCACATCAGAAAGCACGACGGCGTCGTCGCGGCTGGGCGCCGTCACCACCCCGATGTAGCGGTCGCCGTCCTTCCACGCGCTGACCCGGATGGTCTCACCGGGGAAGACCACCCCGGCGAAGCGCGCTCCGTAGCCGCCGACCCGGGTGACGTCGGCGTCCAGGAGCGTGTCCACCAGCGCCTTGCACGTCATGCCGTAGGTGCATAGGCCGTGCAGGATCGGGCGGTCGAAACCGGCGGCCGCGGCGAACCCCGGATCGGAGTGCAGTGGGTTGCGGTCGCCGCAGAGCCGGTAGAGCAGCGCCTGTTGCGGAAGCACCGGCACGTCGATCTCGTAGTCCGGTGCGCGATCCGGGGCGGCCACCGAGGTCGAGGGGCCGCGTTCGCCGCCGAAGCCCCCCTCACCCCGGGCGAAGATGGATCGCTTCGTAGTCCACAGCAGCTTGCCGTGCGGGTCGGTCACCGTCGACTCACTCACGATCACCGCGGCCTTGCCCTTGTCCCAGA
>JAGQTW010000044.1 GCA_020438785.1 Mycobacterium sp.
CTTGAAGTGGTACTTCACCCAGAACATCTCGCCGGCCGCGTTCAGCCAGCTGTAGGTGTGGCTGGAGTAGCCGTTCATGTGCCGCCACGTCTTCGGAATGCCACGGTCCCCCATCAGCCAGGCGACCTGGTGCGCCGACTCGGGCACCAAAGTCCAGAAATCCCATTGCATGTGGTGGTCGCGGAGGTTCGACGACTGCAGCCGCTTCTGGCTGCGGATGAAGTTCTGGAACTTCATCGGGTCACGGATGAAGAAGACCGGCGTGTTGTTGCCGACGAGGTCGAAGTTGCCCTCGGAGGTGTAGAACTTCAACGCGAAACCCCGCGGGTCCCGCCAGGTGTCTGGGCTGCCACGCTCACCGGCGACGGTGGAGAACCGCGCCACCATCTCGGTCCTGGTGCCCGGCTGGAACACCGCGGCGCGGGTGTACTGGCTGACGTCGCTGGTGACTTCGAAGTGGCCGAAGGCGCCCCCGCCTTTGGCGTGCGGCTGCCGTTCCGGGATGCGCTCCCGGTTGAAGTTCGCCATCTGCTCGATCAGGTAGTGGTCCTGCAGCAGGATCGGCCCGTCCGGTCCGACGGTCAGCGAGTGTTCGACGCTGGGTACCGGCGCACCGGAGTCGGTGGTGGCGTACTTGTCGGTCATCGGAGTCGTCCCCTGTCATCGGCCGGTCTGTAGTCGATGACAGGGGTACCCACATCGGCCGTCACATCACGGCGGTGAGGCCCTCAGGGTCGGGTGGGCGCGGTGCTGGGAGCCTGCGGTGTGCCGGGGTTGGTCGGCGCACCGGGCCCACCGGGGCCCATGCCCCGACCCGGCTCGGGCCATTCGCCGGGCCCCATCGGACCCGGGTTCAACGGCATCATCCGCGGCGGAGGCAGGTGAAACTCCGATTGGTCCAGCCGGTGGTGGCGCGCCTGCCCGAAGCCGCCGCCGTGGCGGCCGAGAAAGAATCCGGTAAAGAACACCGCACTGACGATGAAGACGATTCCCGCGACGATCGCCACCCAGGCGGCGGCCTGGTACAGCCGCGGTGGGCGCACGGGCCGGGGCGCCGGCGGAGGCGGGGTGTCGACGGGGCTGGTGACGGGCTCGTCGGCCCGCTGGGGTGTTTCGGTCATACCGCCGATCATGGGGGGCGTTTGCGGGCGCCAGTTAGGTACCGGATGTGAACCCGCTGTGAATGCCAATCGGCCCCGGGCGGGCCGCCGGCAGGCTAGACATTCACCATCGCCTAGTGATCGGACCGGATGATGAAGAAGCTGCTCAGTTCCCTGACCGAGAAGGAGTACCTCCTGATACGGCAGACCGCGACGGATGCGATCGCCGGCCTCGACGAGGACGCCCTGATCGATCTGCACGACAAGGTGCGCCGGGCCCGCAAGAAGTACGTCACGCTCTACCGGCGCAAGGGCGCGGCGAAGGTCGGCGCCAAGGGTGCCCGGGGAGCCGCCCGCTCGGCCAACGAACGCAACGGCGCCAAGGCGGAGATCTTCGAGGACGCGCTGGCGCGGGTGAGCAGGCAGCTCAGCGTGGCGGCCCGGCGCAGCGCCCGGGATCTCAAGGACGAGCGGCTGGCCCGCGCCCGCGGTGACGCGGCTCCGGCCAAGCCGGCGAAGAAGTCGGCCGCCAAGGTCAAGGGTGTCGCCCGGGTGCGAGTCGCCGACACCCGGAAGTCACCCGCGCGGAAGAAGCGCGACGCGAGCACGCTGGCCAAGGGGGCGCGGCGGCAGGCCAAGCGGGACAGCCGCCGGGGCTGACCCCCGGGCTACAGGAATCCGCTGACGAGGTGGATCACCTCGATCAGCAGCGCGGCGATCAGCAGCCGGAACACCCACTTCGCCGCGTTCGGTCCGAGCGCCAGCCGCGCTCCGAGCAGCGCCCCCACGATGCTGCCCGCCGCGAGCAGACCCGCCACCCGCCAGTCGACCTGACCCTGCCCCGAGAAGATCAGCAGCGAGACCAGTGCCGCCAATCCGAGCGTGGTCACCTTGATGGCGTTGGCCTCCCGAATCGAGAAGTGCGCCAGCAGAACCAGCACCGCCAGGGCATAGGTTCCAGAGTCGACGGCGATGAGGCCGGCCCACGCCCCGACGCAGCCCATCAGGAACAGCACCAGCGGACCCTTGTCGGGCTCCTGATCGGTCCGGTCGGCGTGCAGCCATCTCCCCGGATTGGCCAGCAGGATGATGAAGGCCGCGACGATGGCGAACGTGAGGAGTTCGGCGGTGCGGACGTTGTCGAACACCGAGGCCAACGAGGCGCCGGCGGTCGCGCCGACGATCGCTGGAATCGCGAAGCGCACGGCGTCGCGCCAGGGCAGTTCCCCGGCGCGGTGGAATCTCCACACGGCGGTGGCGCAGCCGACGACGATCGGAAGCCGGTTGGAGGCGTTGGCGACGACCGGGTCGACGCCGATGGCGATCGCGATCGGGAGGATCACCGCGGATCCACTGGAGGCCACCGTGTTCAGAAACGCGCCTGCGACTCCGGCGAGGATCAGGATCAGCGCGTCGGTCACGGCGCGGCCCGGTGGGCGGAGGGCATCGTCCTTATTAACACAGCGGTCAGATACCGGTGGGTTCCCGATCGGCGCGACGGCGAGCGGTTCTTGCAGTGCGCGGCGGTTACCCGTCAGCCGGCGGTGTCGCCGCCGTTGCGCTCAGTCCACTGGGTGAGCGCGTCCTCCAGGGCGTCCGCGACGCTGACCCCGGCCACCTGGGCGGCATGTTCGAAACGCTTGACCACCTCCGTCGGGACGGAGGTGTGCACCCTGGAGCGCTGCGGTTCGGCCTTCGCCGGCGGCTCGGTGTAGGCGACGGGCACATGCTGGGTGACCGTCGCGTCGATGGTCGCCCGCAGGGCGGGGATCTCGTCGAGCAGTCGGGCGAGATCGTCGCGCCCGATACGCAGCACCTCGGCCGCCCCGGTTGTCGTGACGGTGGCCGAACGCAACCTCCCCGTGCGGAGCGCGGATTCGCCGATCACCTCGCCCGGTCCCAGCGTTGCGATGCGGTCGTGGCCGACGTACACACCCACCTCCCCGCTGAGCAGGATGTAGCACGCGTCGGACGGGGTGTGCTCGTGGATCAGCGGCCACGCCGTAGATGTCGAATGGTGGTGTGAGGCCTGGGCTAGGCGCAGCAACTCACGATCAGAGAAATTGTCGAAGGCGGCGAAGGCGCGCAGGCGCGCGGCGTCTTCGCGCTGGTGTTGTTCGGTCAATGCCTTCTGGCGACGATTCGGAGGTCGCGACGCTGACGCCGCAGTGGCGTTGACGGCATCCCGGATTGTGGCCATGGCGACGGCTCCTTGCCTCGTGGCTGCCGCCCCGAGCGGCACCTGCCTTTTCAAGCATCGACCAGCGGGGTCGCCACGTCTAGAGTGGCAGGCTAATCAGCATTCCCGACCTGTCCGGCCGGTCCCGGTCGACCACGACCCGGCAACGCCGGAACGCTGCGATAGACACCGCCAAACAGCGGTGGAACCATATCGACGTGAACCCCGGTGGGGTCGAGCTGACGACGGTCGGGCTGTCGTGCGCGTCCTGCGGCACACAACTGCCGCCGGACTCACTGTTCTGCAACAAGTGCGGTGCGCCGGTCAAGCCGGTGACCCCGGCGGCGGAGTACAAGCAAGTCACCGTCTTGTTCGCCGACGTCGTCCATTCGATGGACATCGCCAAGGCGGTCGGCGCCGAGCGGCTCCGGGAGATCATGGCCGGCCTGCTCGACCGAGCCTCGGCGGTGGTCGGTCGCTACGGCGGGACCGTGGACAAGTTCACCGGGGACGGGGTGATGGCCGTCTTCGGCGCCCCGGTGGCCCTCGAAGACCATGCGGTGCGCGCGTGCCGGGCTGCCCTGGAGATCCACACCGCGATCGTCGATCTGGTCGACGAGGTGTCTCACCGAGACGGTATCGACCTTCGGCTGCGGGTCGGGCTGAACTCCGGACAGGTCATCGCCGGGGAGATCGGCTCGCGCGGAGCGGGTTACACCGCGATCGGCGAACAGGTCGGCATGGCCCAGCGGATGGAATCCGTCTCCCCTCCCGGCGGGGTGATGCTCAGCCCCTCCACCGCTCGGCTGGTCGAGCCCTTGATGAGCCTGGGTGACCCCGAACTGGTTCAGATCAAGGGATCACAGCAGCCGGTTGTCGCCCGTCGGTTGTTGGGTGTGCCCGACCGCGACCATCCCGTCGCGGGCGCGCACTCGACCCTGGTCGGTCGACGGCGGGAGCTGAGTGCGGTCGAGGATCTGTTACAGCATGCGACGGAACGTCACGGTGCGGTGGTCACCGTGGTGGGCTCGCCGGGTATCGGCAAGAGCCGTCTGACGCGTGAGGTCACCGCACTGGCCGCCGCCCGGGGTATCGAGGTCTTCACCTCCTACTGCGAGTCCCACACCACCCAGGTGCCCTTTCACGCGGTGGCACGACTGCTCCGCGACGTGACCGGGGTGCGCGGTCTGGACGATTCGAGCGCCCGCGCCCAACTCCGGGCGCGAAATCCCGGCGTTGATTCCAACGACCTGTTGCTGCTCGAGGATCTGTTGGGCATCGCCGACCCCGATGTGGAGTTGCCGAGGATCGATGCCGAGGCTCGGCGGCGGCGGTTGACCGCCCTGGTGAACGCCGGCGCGCTGACCCGGGAAGCGCCGGCCGTCTACGTCGTCGAGGATGTGCACTGGATCGACGAGGTCAGCGAGTCGATGATCGCCGACTTCCTCGCCGTGATCCCGCGGACGCGATCGCTGGTACTGATGACGTTCCGGCCTGAATACCGTGGCGTACTCAGCCAGGTGGACGGCGCACAGACGATCGCCCTGGCCCCGCTCACCGATCCGGAGACCGCGGCGCTGGTGACCGAGCTCATCGGCCGCGATCCGTCGGTCGACGGGGCCGCCGCAATGATCGTCGAGAGGTCGGCGGGCAACCCGTTCTTCGCCGAGGAGATCGTGTGGGAGTTAGCGGAGCGTGGTGTTCTTCAGGGAGCTCCCGGCGACTATGTTTCGACGCGTGACGTCGCCGGCGTCAGCCTGCCCGCCACGGTGCAGGCCACCATCGCCGCCCGCATCGACCGGCTGGATCCGGCGGCCAAACGCAGCTTGAGTGCGGCCGCGGTGATCGGGGCGAAGTTCAGCCGCGATCTGCTCCAAACACTCGGTATCGAACCGGCTTTGGAGGAACTGGCGCGCGGCCAGTTCATCGATCAGGTCGCCGCGCACGCCAACATGGACACCCCCACTGCCGAATTCGTGTTCCACCACCCGCTGATTCGCGCCGTCGCCTACGAGTCGCAACTGAAATCGGATCGCGCCGAGCTCCATCGGCGGCTGGCCGCCGCGATCGAGCAACGTGATCCCGCCTCGGCGGAGGAGCACGCCGCGCTGATAGCCGAACACCTGGGGGCGGCAGGCGATTTGCACGCGGCCTACGACTGGCACATGCGGGCCGGACGATGGTCGACCTTCCGCGACATCGGAGCGGCCAAGACCAACTGGCAGCAAGCCCGCAAGATCGCCGACCAGCTTCCCGCCAACGACCCCAAACGGGTGGAGATGCAGATCGCGCCGCGCACCCTGCTCTGCGGCAACGCCTACCGCATCGGAGGTACGGTCGCCGACACCGGGTTCGACGAGTTGCGCGACCTGTGCGCCGCCGCGGGCGACAAGTCGTCCCTGGCCATCGGCATGACCGGGTTCCTGATGGCGCTGACCTACAACGACCGCATCACCGAATCGGCGCGGCTGGCCGGCGAATGCGCCGCACTGATCGATTCGACGGGCGAGCCCGCCCTCGTCGTCGCGCTCCTGCCGGGGCCCCTCCTGGCGCACTACCAGTCCGGCCAGGCCGATGAGGCGATGCGGTTGGCGCAACGCATCATCGACCTCGCCGAGGGCGATGCCACCATGGGCAACCTCGTATTCGGATCACCCTTGGCGTTCGCGCAGATCTATCGCGCCGCCGCCGAACGCTCACTGGGACTGCCCGGATTCCGCGAGCACATCGACGAGGCCCTGGCGACGGCCCGACCCGTGGATCCGACCCTTTTCGCATCGGGTGTGATGGTCAAGTCCTCGTGGATTGCGCTCGGGGTGTCGCTATCCGACGACACCGCGCTGCGCGACACCGCGGACGCCCTGGTGATCGCGGAGCAGTCCGGTGACCCCGTGGCGATCGGCTGCGCGCTGATGGCCCAGGGCATGGCCCTGGTGCACCGCGACGGCCCGGACTCGGAGGCCGGATACGAATTGCTCGCAAAGGTCCGCGCCATGGCGACGGCCCACCAACTCTCGCTAAACCTGGCGCACGTCATCGACGTCCACAACGCGATGCGCATGACGCAGCGGGCAGACGTCGGCGAAGCGATCGAGCTGGCCCGGACTGCCCTGGACAACCTCGTCGCCTCCGGCGAACGCGTCTGGCGCGGGCTGGCGACCACCGTTCTCGTCGAGGTCCTGCTGCGTCGCGGCACCGCCGGTGACATCGCCGAAGCGCACACCGTAATCGAGACCCTGGCCGCCGTCCCCACCGCATCCGGTCACGTCATGCAGGAACTCGTTCTGCTGCGGATGCGGGCACTGCTGGCGCGCGTGCACGGTGACGACAATACCTACCGCCGGTTCCGGGATGGTTACCGGAAGATGGCCGGGGACTTGGGATTTGCCGGACACATCAGGTCGGCCGCAGAGCTGCCGTGACCCGCAACCGCTACGGTTCAGACCACGGCTTGAACGGGTTCACCGCGAACTGGATCACCCGGTAGGGCGTGCGATCCCGCGGCGCGGTGTTCCACTGGCTGACGAACACCCGCACCTCGTCGAGCGTCGAACCCGGCGAGATATAGCCCCCGTAGGGCTGCGCGAGCCGGTTGTCCTCCGGCGGGGGCAGGCTCTCCACCGGATCGGGCCACTCACCGGCGCGCACCACTGTCGTGGCCGGCGCGGTGCCCAACCCGGTCGGGTCGTAGGCCACCCGCACCTCCATGTTCCCGGTGCTGGCGTTGAAGTACGACAGCACGGCCTTGCCGTCGATCTCGCGAATGTTCATCTCGCCGACCCGATCCGGCCACAGCGGCGTCGGGGGCTGGTTCCAGCCGCCGCCCGGCCCGGCCGCCCAGCCCTGCCAGCTCGAGCGGTCGGTGAACGACTGCGGCGTGGCCCGGTAGAGCACCACGGGCCCGGACCGGTCGAAGTTGTTGGCGACGACGTACACCCAACCGGTCTGGGATTCACCGGTCGGGATCGGGTTGTAGTAGCCGCTGATCTGGGTCTGCCTGCCGTCGGCGTACCCGGCCTTGCGCACAGATCCAGGCACCGTGGTCCAACCGCCCTGGCCGGCTTGGGCTTTCACCAACCGCGACGACGCCGGGACGAGATTCTTGGTGGTCGTCACCAGGAGGTAGTTCTGCCGATTGATCTGCACGACGCCCGCGGGAAGCTGGGACGAGCCGGGCGGGGCCGGATCGGCCAGCAGCGGCCGGTCCACCCCCGTCACACCGGTGTAGCGCACGCCCTCCGGGTCGTCGACGGAATCACCCGCCACGTGCAGGGCGACGGGGGCGAACCAGCCGCCGAACCCCACGCCCGGTCCGGCGAAGCTGTCACCGCAGATCTGCAGCAGTTCGGTTGGGAATTCCATGAACTCGCACAGGTCGGTGGCACCGATGCCGTAGTCGCGGGTCGGGGTCCCGGTGCCAGCGACGGGACCGATGCGGACCACCTGCCCCAGGGCCAGCGGCGGCAGGATGGGATCGGGTGCCGGGCTGGGCGGGTCGGCCGAGGCGGGACAGGCCAGCACCCCGGTCAGGCAGGCGACGGCGACGGCGCCGACCGCGCCGCGGATCACAATTCGGCGGCCAGCAGCTCGGCGATCTGAATGGTATTGAGGGCGGCGCCCTTTCGAAGGTTGTCGCCGGAGATGAACAGCGCCAGACCGCGGCCGTCGGGAACCCCCGGATCGCGGCGGATCCGGCCGACCAGCGAGTCGTCGATGCCGGCGGCGGCGAGCGGGGTCGGCACGTCGACCAGCGTCACACCGGGTGCGGCGGCCAGCAGTTCGGCGGCGCGCTCCGGTGAGATCGGCCGGGCGAACTCGGCATTGATCGACAGCGAGTGGCCGGTGAACACCGGCACCCGCACGCAGGTCCCGCTGACCGGGAGGTCAGGGATGCCCAGGATCTTGCGACTCTCGTTGCGCAGCTTCTGATCCTCGTCGGTCTCGCCCGAGTCGTCATCGACCAGGGCGCCGGCCAGTGGGATCACGTTGAATGCGATTGGCGCGACATACTTCTCCGGCGCCGGGAAGTCTACCGCGCCGCCGTCGTGCACCAGGTCCTCGGCGCGGGAGATCACCGCGCGCGCCTGCGAGACCAGCTCCTCGACCCCGGCCAGGCCGCTGCCGGACACCGCCTGATATGTCGAGGCGATCATCCGGACCAGCTGCGCCTCGTCGTGCAGCACCTTGAGCACCGGCATGGCGACCATCGTGGTGCAGTTCGGGTTGGCGATGATGCCTTTGGGACGATCACCCGCATCCCGGTGGAAGTTGACCTCCGAAACCACGAGCGGCACATCGGGATCCTTGCGCCAGGCCGAGGAGTTGTCGATGACGACCACGCCGGCTTCGGCGAACCGCGGCGCCTGCACCCGCGACATGGTGGCGCCCGCGGAGAACAGCGCGATGTCCAATCCGCTCGGGTCGGCGGTGGCGGCGTCCTCGACCTCGATCTCCTGCCCGCGGAACGGGAGCTTCTTGCCGGCCGAGCGGGCCGAAGCGAAGAACCGCACACTGCTCACCGGGAAGTCGCGCTCCTCGAGCAGCGCGCGCATCACCTGGCCGACCTGACCGGTCGCACCCACCACTCCGATGTTGACCATGGCTAGCGTCCCGTTCCCGCGTACACGACCGCCTCCTCGTCGCCACCGAGGCCGAACGCCTCGTGCAGCGCGGCCACCGCCTTGTCCAGCTCGGAGTCCTTGACCAGCACCGAGATTCGGATCTCCGAGGTGGAGATCAACTCGATGTTGACGCCGACCTCGGCGAGCGCCTCGCAGAAGGTGGCGGTGACGCCGGGATGGCTGCGCATGCCCGCCCCGACCAGCGACACCTTGCCGATGTGGTCGTCGTAGAGCACCTTGGTGAAGCCGATCTCGTCCTGCAGCGAGGCCAGCTTCTGCACCGCGGTCGACCCGGCGTCCCGCGAGCAGGTGAAGGTGATGTCGGTCTTGCCGTCCTCGACCTTGGAGATGTTCTGCAGCACCATGTCGATGTTGACGTCGGCTTCGGCGACCGCGCGAAAAACCTTGGCGGCGTAGCCCGGTACGTCGGGCAGGCCGACGACGGTCACTTTCGCCTCGCTGCGGTCGTGCGCGACTCCGGTCAGGATGGCGTCTTCCATGGGGATGTCCTCGATCGATCCGGTGACGATGGTGCCGGGCTTGTCGGAGTACGACGACCGGACGTGGATGGGAACGTTGTAGCGGCGGGCGTATTCCACGCAGCGCAGCATGAGCACCTTGGCCCCGGCCGCCGCCATCTCGAGCATCTCCTCGAAGGTGACGGTGTCCAGCCGGCGGGCGTTGGGCACGATGCGCGGGTCGGCGGTGAAGATACCGTCGACGTCGGTGTAGATCTCGCAGACATCGGCGTTCAGCGCGGCCGCCAGCGCGACGGCGGTGGTGTCCGATCCGCCGCGGCCCAGCGTGGTGACGTCCTTGCTGTCCTGGCTCACGCCCTGGAACCCCGCGACCAGGACGATCTGCCCCTCGTCCAGCGCGGAGCGCAGCCGGCCCGGGGTGACGTCGATGATCTTGGCGTTGCCGTGGGTACCGGTCGTGATGACACCGGCCTGCGAGCCGGTGAACGAGCGGGCGTGCGCGCCGAGGGACTCGATGGCCATCGCGACCAGGGCATTGGAGATCCGCTCCCCCGCGGTCAGCAGCATGTCGAGCTCGCGCGGCGGGGGCGCCGGGCATACCTGCCGGGCCAGGTCGAGCAGGTCGTCGGTGGTGTCACCCATCGCGGAGACCACCACGACCACGTCGTTGCCGGCCTTCTTGGTCTCCACGATGCGCTCGGCGACGCGCCGGATCCGCTCGGCGTCGCCCACCGAGGATCCGCCGTACTTCTGCACGACGAGCGCCACTGTCTGCCCTTTCGAGAACGCGGGGAGGTCGCCCATAAGGATAAGGGGTGGACGCACCTGCTTTTTGCCGCGTAACCGGCGGTAACGTCCGGTCTGTGGCAGACAGTCCCGCCGACCGCACCGCCGACACCCGGGTGCCGATCCATCCGCCGATCGCCGCCAGGTGGAGTCCCCGGGCGTTCGATCCCGACGCCGTCGTGGACACCGAGCAGCTGACCGCGCTGCTGGAGGCCGCCCGCTGGGCCCCGACCTGGGGCCATCGCCAGCCGGTGCGCTTCGTCGTGGGGGTTCGACGGGACCCGACCTTCGCCAGGCTTTCCGGCCTGCTCAGGCGCGGTAACAGCTACGCGAAAGCGGCCGGCGCACTGATCCTGGTGTGCGCGGATGAAGGCGACGACGAGCGGACCGCGCTCTACTCGGGGGTCGACGCCGGCGCCGCGATGGCCGGCCTGATCATCGAGGCGGTCGCCCGCGGCCTGATCGCCCATCCGATGGCCGGGTTCGACGTCGAGGGCGCCCGGCAGGCCTTCGCCCTCGACGCCGGGCTGCGGCCGCTGATGATCATCGCGGTCGGCTCCCTGGCCGACTACGCACAGGTGCCCGAGGAGGTGGCCGAACGGGACCGGCGTCCCCGCGAGCGGCTGCCGCTGGAGCAGATCGTGCTCAACGGGTCAGGATTTGCAGGCCTGGGATAGCTGCTGCAGCTGGTCGGCGATGCGCTGGTTGAGCGCGAACATCCCCAATACTTCTGGTGGTGGCGGCGCCCCCGGCGCACGGTGCTGCACCGCGGCCCGCACCCCGGGCAGCCCGGCGGCGAACTCGGAGGCCAGCTGGGCCAGCTGAATCGCCTGCACCTGCAGTCCCGGGTCGCTGACCTTCTGCGCCCGCTCGGCCAGGCCGTCGGCCCACTGCTGGTAGATCAGGTCCTCGGCCTGCGTGGGCACCGGGTTGTTCGGGTCGGCGGGTTGCTCGCTGACCCGCGCCGCCTGGGCATGGTTGAACTCGAGGATGTCGATCACCGGTTTGCACTTCTCGGACGGTCCGCGGAAGAACGCCGCCCAGATGCCGAAGGCGACCGCGATGATCAGAACGGACGCGGTGAGCGGCCAGCGGAATCGGCTTTTCATCGTGGCATCAGCCTAGCGGGCCTGGTCCCGGGCTTTGGCCTGGTGCTGCATCGGGAGTACAGTACGTCCTTGTGCAGCGGGTGCTCCTCCTCGGACGCCGCGACGGGGTCTGATCCAGACTGGCCTCCCGTCGCGGGGGTTCGCGATGCGCCGGTCTGAAGTCCAAACTCAAGACACCCGGAGCCCGATCGTGAACACCCATTCCCCTTCGTTCGATTCGCTGGATGCCTACGTGTCCGCGCGCACCATCAAGACCCCCGCCGGTCCGCGCCAGGACGGCCAGCCGGCGTACAACACCCAGCGCAACACCGCGATGCCGGTGTCCCGGTACCGGCCGTTCGCGCAGGAAGTCGAAACCGTCACCCTGGCCGACCGCACCTGGCCCGACAAGGTCATCGACCGGGCGCCGGCGTGGTGCGCCGTCGACCTGCGCGACGGCAACCAGGCCCTGATCGACCCGATGAGCCCGGCCCGCAAGCGGCGGATGTTCGAACTGCTGGTCAAGATGGGCTACAAGGAGATCGAGGTCGGTTTCCCGTCGGCCAGCCAGACCGACTACGACTTCGTCCGCGAGATCATCGAGCAGGGCGCGGTGCCCGAGGACGTCACCATCCAGGTGCTGACCCAGTGCCGTCCCGAACTGATCGAGCGCACCTTCCAGGCCTGCGACGGCGCACCCAACGTGATCGTGCACTTCTACAACTCGACCTCGATCCTGCAGCGCCGGGTGGTGTTCCGCGCCGACCGCGACGAGATCAAGAAGATCGCCACCGACGGCGCCCGCAAGTGCCTGGAGGAGGCGGCCAAGCATCCCGGCACCCGGTGGCGCTACGAGTACTCCCCGGAGTCCTACACCGGCACCGAGTTGGAGTACGCCAAGGAGGTCTGCGATGCGGTCTCCGAGGTCATCGCACCGACCCCGGACTGGCCGCTGATCGTCAACCTGCCCGCCACCGTCGAGATGGCGACCCCCAACGTCTACGCCGACTCGATCGAGTGGATGAGCCGCCACCTGGCCCGCCGGGACTCGATCATCCTGAGCCTGCATCCGCACAACGACCGCGGAACCGCAGTCGCCGCAGCCGAATTGGGCTATCAGGCCGGTGCGGACCGGATCGAGGGCTGCCTGTTCGGCAACGGCGAGCGCACCGGAAACGTCTGCCTGGTGACGCTGGGCCTGAACCTGTTCTCTCGTGGCGTCGACCCGCAGATCGACTTCTCCAACATCGACGAGATCCGTCGCACCGTGGAGTACTGCAACCAACTGCCGGTGCACGAGCGGCACCCCTACGGCGGCGACCTGGTCTACACCGCGTTCTCCGGTAGCCACCAGGACGCCATCAACAAGGGCCTGGACGCGATGAAGATCGCCGCCGACGAGGCCGACTCCGACGTGGACGACATCCTGTGGCAGGTGCCGTATCTGCCGATCGACCCCAAGGACGTCGGGCGCACGTATGAGGCCGTGATCCGGGTCAACTCGCAGTCCGGCAAGGGCGGGGTCGCCTACATCATGAAGGCCGACCACGGCCTGGTGCTGCCGCGCCGGCTGCAGATCGAGTTCAGCCAGGTGATCCAGAAGATCACCGACGGCGAGGGCGGCGAGGTGTCCCCCAAGGAGATGTGGGACGCGTTCGCCGACGAGTACCTGGCGCCGATCCGGCCGCTGGAACGGATCAAGCAGCGGGTGATCGGCTCGGAGGTCGACGGCGGGATCGACGTCATCGAGGCCACCGTGAAGATCGACGGCGTCGAAACCGAGATCCGCGGCGAGGGTAACGGCCCGCTGGCGGCGTTCGTCGACGCCCTGGGCACCGTCGGCATCGACGTATCGGTGCTGGACTACTCCGAGCACGCCATGTCGGCCGGTGAGGAGGCCGCGGCCGCGGCCTACGTCGAGGCGTCCGTCGGCGGCCGCACGGTGTGGGGCGTCGGCATCGCCACCTCGATCACGACTGCGTCACTTCGGGCGGTGGTCTCCGCGGTGAACCGGGCGGCCCGGTTAAGCTAACCGCCGCATACCGGACAACCGTAAGGAGTAGGCCGTGAACTGGGGTTCGACCTGGGATTTTCTTTGGCACTTCCTGATCATCTTCGCCTGGATCGCCTACCTGCTGGTGCTGTTCCAGATCCTGACCGACCTGTTCTGGCGCGACCACAAGACGTCGGGCTGGATCAAGGCGGTGTGGGTGATCTTCCTGATCGTCCTGCCGTGGCTCACCGCGGTGGTCTACCTGATCGCGCGCGGTCGCGGCATGACCGAGCGGGCGCGCGAGGCGGCGCTGCAGGCCAAGAAGGAAACCGACGACTACATCCGCGAGACCGCGGGCCGGTCGCCGGCCCAGGAGATCGAGCACGCCAAGCAGTTGCTGGACTCCGGCGCGATCAGCCAGGCCGAGTTCGACTCCCTGAAGGCCAAGGCCCTCAGCTAGGGCTCGAGCGCGCGGATCGCCGCCACCAGGCGGTCCACGAATGCGTCGACCTCGGCCCGGTCATAGCCGCGGCTGAACACCGACGACGTGCGCAGCTTGGCGGCGCGCACGTCGTCGGCGCGCAGGTAGCCGCGACCGTCGAGCCGGCGTGCGGCCAGCTGCAGCAGCTCCTGCACCGATTTCGGGTCGTAGCCCCGCCTGCCGACACCGGATTTGGCGAAGACCACGCCACGCACGTCATCGGCACTGAGTTCGCTGCTCATCGTCGGCGTCAGAACAGGGCGAACTGTTGGCCCTGGTCCACCGACTGGACGAAGTCGTCGATGCCGGTGCCGAGGGCGACCGACCCGACGTTGTCCATGAACTGCTCGTCGGAGACCACCGGCACACCGAGTTCGCGGGCCTGGTAGCCCTTGCCCTGCTCGGGCGCGGGCTCGTTGCACACCACCAGGGAGGTCTGCGGGTCGACGGCCTCGGTGTAGGCCAGCCCGGCATGCAGAATCCGCTCCACCAGCTCCTCGTGGGTGCGCTGCACCTCGCTGGACAGCGCCACCCGCATGCCCTGCACCAGCTGCGTGCCCTGATAGCGGCCGGGGTTCAGGTACGGGCACGGCATCCGGGAGGCCAGCGTTTTCAGCGGCCGCAACTCGTCGTGGGTGACCCGGCCGTTGGGCCAGCGCCGCCGGGTGACCGGCCGCACCGGCAGCCAGATGTCGTGCTCGCGGGCCCGCTGCAGGGCCGGGCTGAGCACCCGGGACAGCACCAGCGCGTCGTCGAACGCGTCGTGGGCCCGCGTCTGGGAGATGTCCCAGTGCCGGGCCAGGGTCTCCAGCCGCAGGTTGTCCAGGCCGAGTTTGAGCCGGCGGGCCAACTCGACCGTGCACATCACGGTGTCGATCGGCAGCGCGGTGCCGGCCAGTTCGGCCTCCGTGGTCAAGAACGCATAGTCGAAGGCCACGTTGTGGGCGACCAGCGTGCGCCCGTGCAACAGCTCGATCACCTCGTCGGCGATCTCGGCGAAGGTGGGCTGGTCCTCCAGCATCTCCGCGGTGAGCCCGTGCACATGGGTGGGGCCCGGGTCGACGCCGGGGTTGAGCAGGCTGACCACCGAGTGCTCGACGTTGCCCTGGGCGTCCAGCGCCAGCGCGGCCAGGCTGATGATGCGGGCATGACCAGGGCGGAAGCCCGAGGTCTCCACGTCGACGACGACCCAACCGTCGCCCGACTCGGAGGCTGGTCTGCCCCAGGACTGACTCACACAGTCAGGATGGCACGCGCCCCCGACAGCACCCGGCACATCGGATCCGTGTCGGGCCGCCCGCGGGAGGTCCGCATAAACTGCGTTCCGATGCCGAGGCCGACGATGACGATCCGGGGGCGGGCCGCGTTGGCCGCCGGTTCCGCCGCGCGCTGGGCCTCCCGGGTCACCGGACGCGGGGCGGGCGCCATGATCGGCGGCCTGGTCGCGATGACGCTGGACCAGTCCATCCTGGGCCAGCTCGGCGCGGGCCGGCGCACCATCGTCGTCACCGGCACCAACGGCAAATCCACCACCACCCGGATGACGGCCGCGGCGCTGGCCACCCTGGGGCAGGTCGCGACCAACGCCGAGGGCGCGAACATGGACGCCGGCCTGGTGTCGGCGCTGGCGTTGGCACCGGATGCCGCCCTCGCCGCCCTCGAGGTCGACGAGATGCACGTCCCGCACGTCTCCGATGCGGTGCACCCCGCGGTGATCGTGCTGCTGAACCTGTCGCGCGACCAGTTGGACCGGGTCGGTGAGATCAACCACATCGAACGCACCCTGCGGGCCGGGCTGGCCCGGCACCCCGACGCAGTCGTCGTGGCCAACTGCGACGACGTGCTGATGACCTCGGCGGCCTACGACTGCCCGCACGTCGTGTGGGTGGCCGCCGGCGGCGGCTGGGCCAACGACTCGGTGAGCTGCCCGCGCAGCGGCGAGGTGATCGTGCGCGACGGTTCGGACTGGCATTCGACCGGCAGCGATTTCAAGCGGCCGACGCCGCAGTGGTGGTTCGACGAGGTGAACCTGTACGGCCCGGACGGTCTGACGCTGCCGATGCGGCTGTCGTTGCCGGGCACGGTCAACCGCGGCAACGCCGCGCAGGCGGTGGCCGCGGCGGTGGCGCTGGGTGCCGATCCGGCCGCCGCGGTGGCCGCGGTGTCGACGGTCGACGAGGTCGCCGGGCGCTATCAGACCGTTCCGATGGGCGAGCACACCGCGCGAATCCTGTTGGCCAAGAACCCCGCCGGTTGGCAGGAGGCGCTGTCGATGGTCGACAAGAGCGCCGACGGGGTGGTGATCGCGGTCAACGGTCAGGTGCCCGACGGCGAGGACCTGT
>JAGQTW010000409.1 GCA_020438785.1 Mycobacterium sp.
CCGGCGGCGTGCGCCGCTTCGGCCGCGGCGGCCAGCGCCTGCACGGCGCGGGCGCCGCCGATCGGGGACGGGGAGGTGTCGGCCACCTCCTTCAGCGATCCGCCGCGAATCCATTCCGAGACGACCAGGCCGCCGGCGCCGGCGTTGGTCACGTCCAGCACCCGCGCGACGCCCGGCTTGTCGAGTCGGCTCAGCTTGAGGGTGCGCTCGAGGATCTCCTGCACCTGCCCGGGCGGCAGCGTGCCGCCGGGATCGACGAAGGTCAACGCGACCTGGCGGTCCAGGGCGGTGTCCAGGGCCTGCCAGAACCGCAGCGCGGTCGGGCCGCCGTGGGACACCAGCAGGCGGTAGCGGCCGCCCGCGATGCTGGCCCCCGGCAGCAGGTGGACGTCCTCCTGCTGGGCGGACTCGGTGGCCGGCTCAGGCGTGCGCAGGCTGGTGGTGGGGTCGGGTGCGAATGCTTCGGGTTGGAGGGGGGCGGCCGCCCGCGGAATCTTCGTCGTCGCGTCGCCCGGAGGATTCGACGCGGGTATGCCCGAGGGTTGGTCGTTCACCCCAGGTCCTTTCCCTGACCCCACCGCGGGCGGGGCCGCCGCGGGCCCGTACCGAAGCCCTGGTGGCGGCGGTCCGGACGAATTGCTGCGCTCAGGGTACGTGACGGGGGTATGCCCAGGTGCGGTCTCGGCGATCGGCTCGCGGCGGGCACCGGCGGCGCCACCCGAGACGGTGCTCACCGGTACCGCGGGGGTGCGTCCGATGCGCCGTTTGACGGCGGCGGCCGCGGCCAGGGCGTCGGGTACCCGGGCCGCCATCAGCACCGCGACGATGATCGGCAGCATGATCACGCCGAGGATGACCAGCCGCAGCAGCGAACCGGCCCCGCCGGCGTGCGCGGTCAGCGCGGACAGCCCCAGCAGCCGGTCGGCGAGATGGCCGATCAGACCGGCCGCCAGCGATGCGGTGATGGTCACCAGGATCGTGCGCAGCACCTCGTGGTCGAGGAGCCGGCCCCGCGGCGGACGCAGCGCGCGCCGCAGCAACACGTAGCCGAGTATCGCGCCGGCCAGGAAACCGAGGCCGTTGGCCAGGCCCAGGTAGCCGGCGACCAGCTCGGGGTTGTCGGTCAGGTGCGGCGCGGCCAGCGACGCGGCGATCTTCACGATGGTGATCACGACGATGATGAAGATCGGCGTCCACGGCTGCTCGCGGGCGTAGAACACCCGCAGCTGCAGCAGCACCAGGGCATAGGGGATGAGCGTGAACGACGACAGGGCGATCGCGATGCCCAGGTAGTTGGCGTCGACCTGGCCGAACTTGCCGTAGGCGAACAGCGCACTGCCGATCGCCGGTCCGCCGACCGTCATGAACGCCACCACCGGGATCAGCGTCACCATGGTCAGCCGGGTGGCCAGCGACAGGTCGGCCAGCACGGCCGGGGTGTCGTCCGCGGCGGCGTTGCGGCTCAGCCGCGGCATCACCACCGTGAGGATGGTGACGCCGATCATGCCGAACGGCAGCATCAACACCATCCAGGTGTAGTTGTAGATCGCCGGCCCGGAAGCCGCTGCCGTGCTGGCGATCTGGTTGCTCACGACCAGACCGATCTGGCTGATCAACACGTAGAGCACCATCGCCGCGGCCATCGTGCCGAAGCGTTTGAGCCGGGCGTCGATGCCCCACAGCGGGCGCAGGCTGATCCGCTCCCGCCGGATCGCCACCAGCAGCACCGCCGCCTGGGCGACCACGCCAAGCGTCGTTCCGACGCCGAGCACCAACAGCTTGGCGTTGCCCATCTGTACCGGGTCCACCGTGAGTTCGCCCGGCACAACCAGGTACACGCCCAGTGTGGCGATGGCGACGATGTTGTTGACCACCGGCGCCCACGCCGGCGGCCCGAAGACGTTGCGGTTGTTCAGGATCGCCATGAACACCGAGGACAATCCGTAGAAGATCACCTGCGGCAGCAGCAGATAGGCGAACGCGGTGGTCAGCGGCTGGTTGACCTGCGGGTCGCGGCCCAGCATCAGGCGCACCAGCAGGGGAGCCGCCGCGACCGACAACACGGTCGTGATGAGCAGTAGCGTGGTGGCCAGCGTGATCAGCCGCCGGACGAACGCCTCCCCGCCGTCGCTGTCGTCGCGTTCGGCGCGGGCCAGCACCGGCACGAAGATGGCGGTGAAGGTGGCCTCCAGTACCAGCGCGGCCACCAGGTTCGGCAGCTGGTTGGCCACCGAGAACGCGCTGGAGAGCGCCGCGCCCAGGATCGCGGCCAGCAGCACGATCCGGGTGAACCCGGTGATGCGGCTGATCAGGGTGGCCAGCGCCATGCCCCACGACCGGGAGACCACCGCCGCGTCGGTCAGCTCCGGTCGCACCGGCCGGGCGGTGGGCCCGGCGGGTGGGGTGCGGGGGAGCGGTGGTTGGGACGACCCGCTCGCCGGTGGCGGGGCGGGTCTCACGTGCCGCCGCCGGTCGGGTACCGGCGGGGCCGGTCGAGGTCGGCCGGGTCGGGCTGGCCGCGGAAGCGGTGGTAGAGCCGGCGCCCGACCAGCAGGGCCAGCACCGCCCCGCCGAGCAGGGTGATCGCGAACAGCACCTTGCCGTAGGCGTTGGAGTGCACCGAGAGGCGCACCGGCTCGCCGAGCTGCAGCCCGTCCGGGGTGCGGAGCGTGACGTCCACCGCCACCCGCTGGGTGAAGTGCACCTCGACGGGCACCCGGACCGGCAGGTAGCCCGGCGGCAGCTCCTGCTCGCCGATATCGGTGACCGTCATCCCCGGCGGGGCGTCGACCTGCAGTTTCACCCGGATCGGCACGGCCAGGTCGTTGCGCAGCGCCAGCGGCAATGGGCTATGTTCGGTGGCCAGCGTGTAGGAGCCGCCGGGGTTGACGATCGACACCGCGCCGAACAGGTCGCCGATGGTCTTGCCGACCACCCCCAGCCGCTGGGCGGCCAGCGCGTTGCGGCTCTCCGGGGGCTCGGTCTGGCTCAGCGCCCGCAGCATGTCCTCCCGCAGCGGCGCGGTGTACTGCAGACCGGTCAGCCCGGTGCGCGGGTCGGTGGTGAGCGCCGAGGTCAGGCCCCACAGCCGCTCGGACTGCCCGGCGATGGTGGTGATGACGGCGTCGTCGAAGCCGCCGCGGGTCTCCGCGGGCAGGTCGGGGCCGGAGCCGTCGGCCGGGCCGAGGGCCGCCGCGTCGTTCGCGAGCGTGCCGAGCGGCCGCGCCGTGGCCAGCCCGGAGCGGATGGTGGTGGCCAGCGCGGTCAGCAGCGCCTGGGCGTCATCGGGCTGGGGGCTCCACTTCAGTGGCGGTAACAGGATCTGGGTGCGTGGTTCGGTGCCGGGGGCCAGGGCCCGCCACAGCATGGAACCGACCGCGTCCTGTCGCCGCGCTGCGGTGGAGTCGTGGTTCAGCGGGACCGCCAGCGCGGGGTCGAGGTAGGTGGGCAGGGCGGGGTCGGTGCCCACCGCGGCCAGGGCGGCACCCACGGCCGGGTCGAACGGCGCCAGCACCACCTGGGGGGTGAGCCGGCGGGCGGTGACGTCCGCGGTCGCCGGTTCGCCGGTGCCCGCGTCCTGCGCGTCGGTGTCCGCGGCGGCGATCGCGACCGTCGCGCCCTGGCCGTCCAGCAGTTCGACCGCCGACGGGGTCAGCGGCCCGTCGCCGAGTACCGTGGTCCCGCGCATCGAGCCGATGCCGAGGATCTGGTCGACGATGTCGGCGGTGGTCGTGGTGGCGGCGGTGCCGAGCCGCCGGTCGCCGACCCGCTGCAGCGCCCCGAGGTCGGCCTGCGCGTAGGGGGTGGCCACCACGCACATCCGTTTGGCCAGCGTGCGGAGCCGGTCGAGCCAGGCCACCGCCGCGGCCTGGCCGGTGCCGGGGTGTGCGGCGGTGCCCAGCCCGTCCGGGGCGTCGGCCACCACGTATCCCGCCGTCATGGCGTTGACGGTGACCAGCAGGTCGGGATCGACGGCCAGGCACAACGCCCGGCCGACGTCCCCGCCCGGATCGACGGCGGGGCTGGTGGCGAAGTCGGCGGCCCCGAGCAGGGTGTCCAGCCGACCGCCCGCGGCCAGCGACACCGCCAGGTCGTCGTTCATCAACCGCACCGGGGTGGTGCCGCCGGGCACGCCGGGCGCCAGCCGCGGCCGGTCGGCCAGCGGCCACAGCATGGTGACCGCGATCGGGCGGGTGGTGTCGGGAGCCACGGCCCCGGACAGGGCGTCGCCCCCGGTCACGGCCGGATCGGGCGGCGCGCCGAGAACCGGCAGCAGGAAGCGGGCGTCGTCGAGGCGGGCGGGCTCGCCGTAGTCGGGAGTGCCGTTGACGTTGACCAGCAGGGGGTAGACGCCGGGTGCATCGATGCCCAGCGAGGGGGCGGTCGTCGAGCGGATGGGGAAAGCGAAGGCGACTTCCACCGCCTGGCCGCGCTGCAGCTCACCGGAGACGTTCACGAACTCACCGACCGGCTGGTACTGGTCGGTCCCGCCATCGAGGTTGGTGCGCAGACCGGCCGACGAGGTCACCGCCGGGGCGTGCTCGAGGCGGGCCACCACGTCGCGCACCGGACGGTCGCCGACGTTGGTCACGGTGGCGGTCACGGTCAGGGTGGGGTCGCTGGTGGTGGTCACCAGGTCCGGGGTCACCCGGTCCAGCCGCACCTGCAGGAACGGCACCGAACCGGGTTCCCCGGCGGCGGCCGGGGCGGTGGTCGTCGGCATGGTCAGCAGGGCGAGCAAGCCGAGAACCAGCAGGATCCGGGGTGCGACGGTGGCCCGCCTCGGCATCGTCACGTCCCCGGTCCGCAGCCGTTCGTCCGCGGGCCCGACTGGCGTGGACCGGCCTCGTCGGAGCGCCGGTTGCGGGTGTGCGAGTGCGTCTGTGGCCGCCGCCGCGGGGACGTGCGCGGCAGCGGCGGCAGTGCGGCGGGGCCGTCCGACTGCAGGAGGTTGATCAGCTCCCCGGCGACCTCGGCCAGCCGACGTTCATCGGCGTAGGCCAGCCGATCGGGCAACTCCTCGACCGGCACCCAGGCCACCTCGGTCACCTCGACGTCCTCGTCGCACAGCTCGCCGCCGGAGAAGCGCAGCAGATAGTGGTGCACGGTCTTGTGCACCCGCCGGCCCTCGGTGACGAACCAGTAGTCGATGCTGCCGAGCGCGGCCAGCACGTGCCCCTGGATGCCGGTCTCCTCGGCGACCTCGCGGATCGCGGTCTGCTCGGCGGTCTCGCCCTGTTCGATGTGCCCCTTCGGCAGCGACCACAGCATCCGGCCGCGGCGGTCGACCCGCCCGATCAGCGCGGCGACCTGGGTTTCGCGGGGGCCGTCGATACCGTCGACGACCAGCCCGCCCGCCGACGTCTCGTGCACGGTGCGGAGCCGTTCGGGGGCGCGGGCCGGCGGGCGGGGCCGCGACGGTCGGCCGGGCCGGGGCGCCGACGCGTCGGTTTTGGCACCGGATCCGGATGCGGCAGCGGGGTTCTGGGCGGGATCGGGGGCGGCGTTCTCGGCGGCCACGTGGGGTGGCGGCCCGGCAGCGCGACGGCCTCGGCGACGCCCGCGGCGTCGTCGTGGTTTGGCCTGTTCGCCGTCCGACACCCAAGCGATAGTAGCTGGCGACGTGGGCCGCCCCCGCTCGCACTCGCCGGTGCCGGCCCGGTTGGCCGGGCGCCGTCCCGACGCGACGTCCCCGCGTTCGGGCCACGCACGGCCGTCGGCGACTCGGCGCTAGGCTCACCGGACGTGCCCGAATTCACCCAGGACGCCGAACTGCTGGCGCGAGCCGCCGTGGCGCTCAACCGGCAGGGCGAGGTGCTGCCCGAACTCGGTGCGCTGTTCGCCGCCGCGGGCCATGAGCTGTACCTGGTCGGCGGCAGCGTGCGCGACGCGGTGCTGGGGCGGCTGACAACCCAGGCGGATCTGGACTTCACCACCGACGCCCGGCCGGAGGTGGTGCAGCGACTGGTGCGGTCGTGGGCCGATGCGCTGTGGGATACCGGCATCGAGTACGGCACGGTCGGCGTCGGCAAGGCCGGCCGTCGCCTGGAGGTCACCACCTTCCGCGCCGACAGCTACGACCAGGTGTCCCGCAACCCGCAGGTCCGCTACGGCGAGCGGCTCGACGACGATCTGGTGCGCCGCGACTTCACCGTCAACGCGATGGCGGTGCGCATCACCGGGGAGGGTCCGGGGGAGTTCATCGATCCGCTGGGTGGGTTGGCCGCACTGCGGCGGCGGATCCTGGACACCCCGGCGGCGCCGGAGGTCTCCTTCGGCGACGACCCGTTGCGCATGCTGCGGGCCGCGCGGTTCGTCTCCCAGCTGCAGTTCACCGTCTCCGACCGGGTGCGCGCGGCGATCACCGCGATGGCGCCGGAGTTGGCGCGGATCACCGTCGAGCGGGTGGCCGTCGAGCTGGACAAGATGCTGCTGGGCGCCGACCCGGTGGCCGGTATCGACCTGATGGTGCAGACCGGGATGGGCGAGGTGGTGCTGCCCGAGATCGGCGGCATGCAGATGGCCATCGACGAACACCACCAGCACAAGGACGTCTACCAGC
>JAGQTW010000045.1 GCA_020438785.1 Mycobacterium sp.
GGGTTGCTGCGTGCGTTACTGCGCGGGCGGCATCAGGACGGTGTCGATCAGGTACACCTGGGCGTTGGTGGTGGCCACGCCGCCGCACACCACGCCGGCGTCGTTGACCTTGAGGCTGTCCGGGGTGCCGGTCACCTTCACCGTCGCGCCCTGCACGGTCTTGTGCTCGCCGACCACCTGCGCGGGCGTGGCCTGTCCGGGCACCACGTGATAGGTCAGGATCGAGGTCAGCAGCGCCGAATCGGTCTTGAGCTTCTCGATGGTGGCCGCATCGATCTTGGCGAACGCCTCGTCGGTCGGTGCGAACACGGTGAACTCGCCGCCGTTGAGCGTGTCGACCAGGTTGACGTTCGGGTTGAGCTTGCCCGACAGCGCCGAGTTCAGCGTGGTCAGCACCGGGCTGCTGGCGGTCGCCGCCGTGACCGAACCGGCCGCCATCCCGGCGACCGACCCCGGCCCGGTGGGCACCTTCTCGGCGTAGCCGGCGCAGCCCGCGCCGACCGGTGCGGATGCGGCGGCGGTCGACGTCGTCGTAGCGGCGGCCGACGAGGTCTCCGAGGCTGCGGAGGAGGCGCTGGTCGAGGTGCTGCCCGACGAACACGCCGCCAAGGACAGGACGGCGGCGGCCACGGTGGCCGCGGTGAAGGCGCTTCGATGTACCTGCATGCTGGGGGACTCCTTTGTCTTCGATGTCTGGCGAATCCGACCGCGTCTTGATCGGGGCTACATGCGCGATTCGGTGGCGGTCAGCGTCCGGACTGGCGAAGCCGGTGCGGGTCACAAACGCGTCACATTCCCGCACCGGCCGCCGGGGTGCGCTCCGCGCGTGCCGGACACGGCACAATGGATCGGTGAGCCGCACCAACCGCCTGCGGGTTTTGATCCTGGGTAGCACCGGGTCGATCGGTACCCAGGCGCTGGAGGTCATCGCCGCCAACCCGGACCGCTTCGAGGTGGTAGGCCTGGCGGCCGGGGGCGGCAACCCCGAACTGCTGGCCCGTCAGCGCGCCGAGACGTCCGTCACCAACATCGCCGTCGCCGACGCGGCTGCTGCCGAGAAGGTCGGTGACGTCACCTACAGCGGCCCCGGCGCCGTCACCCGCCTGGTGGAGAACGTCGAGGCGGACGTCGTGCTGAACGCGCTGGTCGGAGCCCTGGGTCTGGAGCCGACGCTGGCCGCGCTGGCCACCGGGGCACGCCTGGCGCTGGCCAACAAGGAGTCCCTGGTGGCGGGTGGACCGCTGGTGGTCAAGGCCGCCGAGCCGGGGCAGATCGTCCCCGTCGACTCCGAGCACTCCGCGCTGGCCCAGTGCCTGCGCTCCGGGGGCGCCCAGGAGGTGGCCAAGCTGGTGCTGACCGCCTCCGGCGGCCCGTTCCGTGGCTGGTCGGCCGCGGAACTCGACGCCGTCACGCCCGAGCAGGCCGGGGCGCATCCCACCTGGAACATGGGCCCGATGAACACGCTGAACTCGGCGTCGCTGGTGAACAAGGGCCTCGAACTGATCGAGACCCACCTGCTGTTCGGAGTTCCCTACGACCGCATCGAGGCCGTGGTGCACCCGCAGTCGATCGTGCACTCCATGGTGACGTTCGTCGACGGGTCGACCATTGCGCAGGCCAGCCCGCCGGACATGAAGCTGCCGATCTCGCTGGCCCTGGGCTGGCCGGACCGGGTCGCCGGGGCGGCCGCGGCCTGTGACTTCGGCACCGCCTCCACCTGGACTTTCGAACCGTTGGACGCCGCCGTCTTCCCGGCGGTGGACCTGGCCCGGCACGCCGGTCAGACCGGCGGCTGCATGACCGCGGTGTACAACGCCGCCAACGAGGAAGCCGCCGCCGCGTTCCTGGCCGGGCGGATCCGGTTCCCGGCGATCGTGCGAACAATCGCTGACGTCCTGCACGCCGCCGACCAGTGGGCCGCCGAACCGGCTACCGTGGATGAGGTACTTGACGCGCAGCGATGGGCCCGGCAACGCGCCCGCGACGCGGTCACACAGGAGGTCGCAGCAATCCGATGATGTTCGTTCTCGGCATCGTGCTGTTCGCGCTCGCCATTCTCATCTCGGTGGCGCTTCATGAATGCGGTCACATGTGGGTGGCGCGCGCCACCGGTATGAAGGTGCGCCGGTACTTCGTCGGCTTCGGTCCCACCCTGTGGTCGACGCTGCGGCCCAACAAGCTCGGCTACACCGAGTACGGCGTGAAGGCCGTCCCGCTGGGCGGCTTCTGCGACATCGCCGGGATGACCTCGGTGGAGGAACTCAAGCCCGGCGAAGAGCCCTACGCGATGTACAAGCAGAAGACCTGGAAGCGGGTCGCGGTGCTGTTTGCCGGACCCGCCATGAACTTCATCATCGGCCTGGTGCTGGTGTACGTGATCGCCGTGGTGTGGGGACTGCCCAGCCTGCATCCGCCGACTCAGGCCGTGGTCGGCGAAACCTCTTGTGTGGCACCGGAAGTCAGCAAGGGCAAGCTCGGCGACTGCACGGGTCCGGGCCCGGCGGCGATGGCGGGTATCAAGCCCGGTGACGTGGTGGTCAAGGTGGGGTCCACCCCGGTGAAGAACTTCGACGAGATGGTCACCGCGGTGCGCAAGTCCAGCGGGACAACGCCGTTCGTGGTGCAGCGCACCCGGGACGGCCACACCTACGAGTTCACCGCCAACGTCGACGTCGCGGCCACCCAGCGCTGGACCGCAAAGGACGCCGGCAAGGAAGACGCCGGTAAGGACGCCGGCGCCACCCAGACCGCGCCCACCACCGTCGGGGCGGTCGGTGTAGCCCCCGCGTCGGTCGGGCCGACCCAGTACAACCTGCTCACCGCCGTGCCCGGCACGTTCGTGTTCGCCGGTGACCTGGCCGTCGAACTGGGCAAGTCACTGGTTGCGATCCCCACCAAGGTCGGTGCGCTGGTCAAGGCCATCGGTGGCGGTGAACGCGACCCCGAGACGCCGATCAGCGTCGTCGGCGCCAGCATCATCGGCGGCGACACCGTCGACCACGGCCTGTGGGTGGCCTTCTGGTTCTTCCTGGCCCAATTGAACTTCGTGCTCGGCGCCATCAACCTGGTGCCGCTGCTGCCCTTCGACGGCGGCCACATCGCGATCGCCATGTTCGAGAAGGTGCGCAACATGTTCCGTTCGGCCCGCGGCAGAGTCGCCGCGGCGCCGGTCAACTACATGAAGCTGATGCCCGCCACCTACGTGATCCTGGTCGTGGTGGTCGGCTACATGCTGCTGACCGTAACCGCCGACCTGGTCAATCCGATCAGGTTGTTCCAGTAGGAGATTCACGTGACTTCGATAGGCCTGGGAATGCCGGCCCCGCCCGCGCCGGTACTGGCACCGCGGCGCAAGACCCGCCAGCTCATGGTTCGCGACGTAGGCGTCGGCAGCGACTACCCGATCTCGGTGCAGTCGATGTGCACCACCAAGACCCACGACATCAACTCCACCCTGCAGCAGATCGCCGAACTCACCGCCGCCGGCTGTGACATCGTCCGGGTCGCCTGCCCGCGCCAGGAGGACGCCGACGCGCTTGCCACGATCGCCAAGAAGAGCCAGATCCCGGTGATCGCCGACATCCACTTCCAGCCGAAGTACATCTTCGCCGCGATCGAGGCGGGATGCGCTGCGGTACGGGTCAATCCGGGCAACATCAAGGAGTTCGACGGCCGGGTCAAGGAGGTCGCCAGGGCCGCCGGCGACGCCGGCATCCCGATCCGGATCGGCGTCAACGCGGGCTCCCTGGACAAGCGGTTCCTGGAGAAGTACGGCAAGGCCACACCGGAGGCACTGGTCGAGTCCGCCCTGTGGGAGGCGTCGCTGTTCGAGGAGCACGGCTTCGGCAACATCAAGATCAGCGTCAAGCACAACGACCCCGTGGTGATGGTCGCCGCCTACGAGCTGCTCGCCGAGAAGTGTGACTATCCCTTGCATCTCGGGGTCACCGAGGCCGGGCCGGCCTTCCAGGGCACCATCAAGTCGGCGGTGGCGTTCGGTGCGCTGTTGAGCCGCGGCATCGGCGACACCATCCGGGTGTCGCTGTCCGCCCCGCCGGTCGAAGAGGTCAAGGTCGGCACCCAGATCCTGGAGTCGCTGAACCTGCGGCCCCGCGGGCTCGAGATCGTGTCCTGCCCGTCCTGTGGCCGCGCCCAGGTCGACGTCTACACCCTGGCCAACGCGGTGTCCGCCGGACTGGAGGGGCTCGACGTGCCGCTGCGGGTGGCCGTGATGGGCTGTGTCGTCAACGGGCCGGGCGAGGCCCGCGAGGCCGACCTCGGGGTGGCATCGGGCAATGGCAAGGGCCAGATCTTCGTCAAGGG
>JAGQTW010000410.1 GCA_020438785.1 Mycobacterium sp.
GGTGAACTCGCGGATCTGCGGTTCCAGCGCCGCCACCTTGCGCGGGGTGAACAGCCGCGAGAGCAGGTTACGGTGGATGTTGTGGATCGGCGGATCCTCGAAAATCAAAGTGCCCGGCGGGATCTCCATCCCGGACTTGATGATCTCCAGCAGCGCGCCCCGCCCGGAGATGAAGGTCTCGTGGTCGATGACGGCCTTGTTGACGTCGTCGTAGCGGCTGAGGGCATAGAAGTCGTGCTCGGCGTTGTAGTACAGCGGCGCTTCCTCGCGCAGCCGGGCGAACATCGGAAAGGGGTTGATGTTCATTTCGACGTCGTACGGGTCATAGTGCAGATCGGCACTGACTGTCACGCGAGCAACTGTGGCAGTTCGCGCGAAAGGGTGTCAATGACATCTGCGAAGTGAGAGAAGCAGGTTCTCGCGTCCCTCGCTTGGCGGCCGTTCGAGCGTGCGCTCGCGGCATTCAACGTGCGTCGATGGCGGCGATCGTCCAGATCTTCCGCCGCGGGCGCACGGTGGATGCCGTGGATGCACAATCGTCACGAAGGGGCCGGCAATTAAGTCAACCGCTTGACCGGAGTTCGGTTCAGCGAGTTGACTGCGCCGACATGGGCAACGAATTGGCGGGCAAGGTCGCGGTCGTCACAGGTGGGGCCGCCGGACTCGGGGCGGGCGTCGTCGAACGCTTCCTGGCCGAGGGTGCCGTGGTCGCGTTCGGCGACATCGACACCGACCGGGGGCGGGCACTGGCCGACCGCCACGGCGACCGGGCCCTATTCCTGGAGACCGACGTCGCACAGACCCAACAGGTCACCCGGCTCGTCGATACCGCGGTGGAGCGTTTCGGCGCCCTGCACGTCATGGTCAACAACGCCGGGGTCTCCGGAAAGATGCAGCGCAGCCTGCTCGACGACGACCTGTGTGATTTCGAGCGGGTGATGGCCATCAACGTCAAGGCGGTGATGGCCGGAACGCGTGACGCCGCCCGGCACATGACCGAGACCGGCGGCTCGATCATCAACCTGACGTCGATCGGCGGCATCCAGGCCGGCGGCGGTGTGCTGACCTACCGAGCCTCGAAGGCGGCGATCATCCACTTCACCAAGTGTGCGGCGATCGAGTTGGCGCCGTACGAGATCCGCGTCAATTGCCTTGCGCCCGGGCACATCCGAACCGCCATCGTCGCATCGTCCGCGCACGGTGTGGACGCCGAGAAGGTGGCGAAATTCGAGGCCGGCATCCGTGCCCAGATGCGCGCCGACCGGCCACTGGAGCGCGAGGGGACCGCCGCCGACGTCGCCGAGGCGGTGCTGTTCTTCGCCGGCGACCGCTCGCCCTACGTCACCGGCACCGTGCTGCCGGTCGACGGCGGCACCGCGGCGGGCAAGCCGAACCCGAAGAAGACTAAGCCCGCGGATTCCTAAATCAATCACTTGACTTAAAGCATTCCGCGCGGTTGACTGGCGGGCGATGACCACCGCGACCAGTCCCTCCAGAAGCTCCCGCACCGATCGGGCCAGCCTGACCCGGGAGGCGATCCTCGTCGCGGCCGAGCGACTGTTCGCCGAACACGGCGTCTTTGCGGTGTCCAACCGGCAGGTCAGCGAGGCCGCCGGGCAGGGCAACAACGCCGCCGTCGGCTACCACTTCGGTACCAAGACCGACCTCGTGCGCGCCATCGAGCACAAGCACGCCATCCCGGTGGAGAAGCTGCGCGAGCAGCGGGTGGCCGAGATGGGCAGCGACTCCACCGAGTTGCGGGACTGGGTCGAGTGCCTGGTGCTGCCGTTGACCGACCACCTGACGGTGCTGGGCAATCCGACCTGGTACGCCCGCTTCGCCGCCCAGGTGATGGCCGACCCGGCCTACCACAAGACGGTCACCCGCGACGCCCTGGCGCTGCCCGCCCTCGTCAAGGTGCTCGAGGGCATCAACCGCTGCCTGCCCGAACTGCCGGGCGACGTCCGCGTCGAACGAAACATCATGGGGCGCAACCTGTTGATGCACACCTGCGCGGAGTACGAGCGAGCCTTCGCCGAGGGTTCGTCGTTGCCCCTGACCAGTTGGCGCGCAGCCGCTTCCGGACTGATCGATGCGATCGTCGGGTTGTGGCGCGCGCCCGTGACGCGACAGGGTTAGAGCCGATGAAGGTCACCGTCGACCAGGACAAGTGCGTCTCTTCCGGACAGTGCGTGCTCAACGCGGCCGCGGTGTTCGACCAGCGCGACGCCGACGGCGTGGTCGTGCTCCTGAACGACGACCCGCCCACCGATCAGGCCGACAACGTCCGCCGCGCAGTGGCGGCCTGTCCCGCCCAGGCCATCGCAGTCGAGGAGTAGGCATGTCCGACACAGTGACCTCAACGGAGGCGGTCGCCGCGCCTGAGTACCCGATGGAGCGCTCCGGCCGCTGCCCGTTCGCGCCCCCGCCGGAGGTGATGGAACTCGCTGCCGCCGCCCCGTTGAGCCGGGTGCGGATCTGGGACGGCAGCAGACCGTGGTTGATTACCGGCTACGGGGAGGCCCGTGCGCTGTTCGCCGACTCCCGGGTCAGCGTCGACGACCGCAAGCCCGGCTTCCCGCACTGGAACGAACACATGCTGGCCACCGTCGACAAGCGGCCCCGTTCGGTCTTCACCGCCGACGCCGAGGAGCACACCTTCTACCGCCGGATGCTATCGAAGCCGTTCACCTTCAAGCGCGTGGAGGCCCTGCGCCCGGCGATCCAGAAGATCACCGATGACGCCATCGACAAGATCCTGGCCGGCCCCAAACCGGCCGAACTGGTCACCGCGCTGGCGCTGCCCGTGCCCACGGAAGTGATCTGCGAAATGCTCGGCGTGCCATACGAAGACCATGGATTCTTCCAGGAGCACGCCAACGTCGGGCTGGCCCGTTATGCCAAGCCCGAGGACAGCATGAAGGGCGCGATGAGCTTGGCCAAGTACCTGTCCAACCTTGTCGAGACAAAGATGGAGAATCCAGCCGAGGATGCGGTGTCGGATATCGCGGAGCGGGTCACGGCGGGGGAGATCAGTGTCAAGGAGGCCGCGCAGCTGGCCAGCGGCCTGCTCATCGCGGGCCACGAGACCACCGCCAACATGATCGGTATCGGCGTGCTCGCGCTGCTGGAGAATCCCGAACAGCTGGCCTTCCTGCGCGACACCGACGACCCCAAGGCGGTGGCCAACGCCGTCGAGGAACTGCTGCGGTACCTCTCGATAATCCAGAACGGACAGCGTCGGGTCGCCACCGAGGACATCGAAATCGGTGGGCAGACAATCAAAGCCGGCGAGGGCATAATCATCGATCTGTCCCCGGCGAACTGGGATGCCGCCGCGTTCCCGGATCCGGAACTTCTCGACCTCCAGCGCCCGGACGCCGATAAGAACCTGGCCTTCGGCTACGGCCGCCACCAGTGCGTCGGCCAGCAGCTGGCCCGCGCCGAACTGCAGATCGTGTTCGCCACGCTGCTGCGCCGCATCCCCACACTTGCCCTAGCCGCACCGCTCGAAGAGATCCCGTTCAAGAACGACAAACTCGCGTACGGCGTCTACGAACTACCCGTCACGTGGTGAAACCCGCTTAACCCCAGCCCGATTGGAGTTTCAATGATGTCAGCACCCACCCTCTACCCGCCCGGCGGCCTGGGCGCGCCGAAGGACCGCCACACCCACGCCGACGACGACAACGGCCTGCCCGCCGGCACCGAGGTCTTCTCCGCCGACAACCACATCTCGCTGTCGGAAGACATCTTCTACGAGAAGTTCCCGGCGGAGCTCAAGGAGAAGGCGCCGCGCATCTGGTATGAGGACGGCGCCTACATGGTCGGCAAGGGCAAGGGCCAGACCTTCCTGCC
>JAGQTW010000046.1 GCA_020438785.1 Mycobacterium sp.
TTGGCGCCGGCGTACTTCCACCACTGCCGCTCGAACGCCAGGATGTCGTATTCGCGGCGGGTCAGACCATCGGGCAGCTCGGCGTCGTCATTCGACCGCTCGGCCCGTGCGATGGCGCCGTCCATTTCGACCTGTGGGCCCTTTCCACGATCTGCACTGACATCCGGAGTGGTTCGGCGCTCATTCAATCACGTCGTCCAGCGTTGGGACGGCACCCGACCCCGCGCGTCGGCTGACTTAAGCTTGCCGTTCATGGCCGTCCGACCGATTGTGATCCTGGGTGACCCCGTTCTGCACAGCCCGACCAGCCCGGTGCCGGTCGGGCCGGACGGAGCCCTGCCCGCCGATCTGGCTGACCTGATCAAGGACATGTACGACACCATGGACGCCGCCAACGGAGTGGGCTTGGCGGCCAACCAGATCGGGGTGGGCCTCCGGGTGTTCGTCTTCGATTGCGCCGACGACCGCGGCATGTCCTCGCGCCGGCGCGGCGTCGTGGTCAATCCGGTGCTCGAGACCTCCGAGATCCCGGAGACGATGCCCGACCCGGACAACGACGATGAGGGTTGTCTGTCGGTGCCGGGCGAGTCGTTCCCCTGCGGACGGGCGTCGTGGGCGCGGGTGACCGGCCTGGACGCCGACGGGGCGGCGATCACGCTCGAAGGTCACGGGTTGTTCGCCCGGATGTTGCAGCACGAGACCGGGCATCTCGACGGTTTCCTCTACGTGGACAAGCTGATCGGCCGGCACGCCCGCGCCGCGAGGCGGTCCGTGAAGTCGCACGGCTGGGGGGTGCCGGGGCTGTCGTGGACGCCGGGCGAGGTGCCCGACCCGTTCGGCCACTGAGCCGATGATTCCGTCGGTCGGCAGCCGGGTCAGCATTCGCCACCGCCTGCCCACCGGAGAGTTCACCGACGTCATCGGGCACCTGCTGGCGTTGACCCCGAACGTGGTTGTGCGCTCGAAGTCCGGTGAACTGGTCGAGATCTCGCGCGACGATGTGGTGGCGATGCGCGAGCTGAGCCATCGGCCGGTGCGCGCCTCGGAAATTCGCGCGCTGGAGCACGCCGCCGCGCTGGCCTGGCCGGGCACCGAGCAGCACTGGCAGGACGGCTGGCTGCTGCGCGCCGCGGGCGGCTACACCAGCCGCGCGAATTCCGCTGTGCCGCTGGACTTTGCGGTCACGGTCGCGACCCTGCCGGCGATCGTCGACTGGTATGCCCGGCGCGGCCTGCCGCCGTGGCTGGCGCTGCCGGACCGGTTGGTCCCGGTGCGCGGGCTCGGCGGCGGCGCGGGCGTCAAGCAGACCCGGGTGATGGTCGCCGACCTGCCCGAGACCACCACCGTCGCCGGCACGGTCCTGCTGGACCGGCCCGACGCGGCGTGGCTGGCCCGCTACGGCCGCGACGTCCCGCCCGCGGTGCTCACCGCGGTGGTCGACGGCGAGGTGGTGTTCGCCACCGCCGCGGACGCGGCGGTCGGACGCGGCGCGGTGACGACGGCCCCGGATGGCACGCGCTGGCTTGGCATTTCGGCCGTTCACGTCCCGGGCGAGCACCGCAGGCGCGGCCACGCCCGGGCGCTGTGCCGGGCCCTGCTGGCGTGGGGCGCCGACCGCGGTGCCGAGCGGGTCTACGTGCAGGTGCTGACCGACAACGCCGCCGCCATCGCGCTGTACGCCTCGCTGGGCTTCGGCCTGCACCATCATCATCGCTACGTCGATGCCCGCGACCTGATCGCCCGTAGGGTGTAGGACATGCCCGCCGACGTCCTGCGCCTGGCCACCTGGAACGTGAATTCGATTCGCGCCCGGGTGGACCGCGTCGTCGACTGGCTGCAACGCGGCGACGTCGACGTGCTGGCGATGCAGGAGACCAAGTGCTCCGATGACCAGTTCCCGGCCATGCCGTTCGTGGCGGCCGGTTACGAGGTGGTGCACTGCGGGTTCAACCAGTGGAACGGGGTGGCGATCGCGTCGCGGGTCGGTCTCGACGACGTGCAGGCGGGTTTCGAGGGCCAGCCGACCTGGAGCAAGGACGGCACCGATCCGGCGGCGGAGGCCCGCGCGTTGGGCGCCACCTGCGCGGGCGTTCGGGTGTGGAGCCTGTACGTGCCGAACGGCCGCACCCTGGACGATCCGCACTACCGGTACAAGCTGGAATGGCTTGCCGCGCTGCGGGATACCGCGGAGACCTGGCTGCACGACGATCCCGACGCGCCGGTGGCGCTGGTCGGCGACTGGAATATCGCGCCCGCCGACGAAGACGTCTGGGACATGGCGGCCTTCGACGGCGCCACCCACGTCTCCGAGCCGGAGCGCAAGGCGTTCAACGCGATCATCGACACCCGGTTCACCGATGTGGTGCGCCCGTACACCCCCGGGCCGGGGGTGTACACCTACTGGGACTACACCCAGCTGGCGTTCCAAAAGCGCCGCGGAATGCGCATCGACTTCATCCTCGGCTCACCGGGGCTGGCGCGACGGGTGGTGCACGCCGAGATCGTCAAGGACGAACGCCGCCCCGGCAAGAAGGGCGATCCGTCGCCCAGCGATCACGCGCCCGTACTGGTCGATCTCCGGCGCTGAGGTCGATCTGCGGCGTTGATTCAGAACTCAGGTACACGCTGTGCGAGTGCGGGTGTGCGTGAGGTCTGACTCAACGCAGAGTCCCACTGCAGCCGGCGCTACATCACGAAGAGAACCAGCCAGACTCCTGCAGCGACGAAGCCGGCCCCCGCCATCCAGCGAGGCCAGGTTTCCTCGGGCGCCGTTCCTTCGCGGCCGAACACCTCGACGATCGACAGGATCGCAGCGGGGATGGACAGCAGCACGAACGTGTCCAGGGCCGGATGAGCAGAATGTTCGACGACGCGGTGCACCAGTGCGGCGATGCCGAGGCCGACGACCAGCATGATGACGACCTTGACGATGCCGCGCGGATAAACCCGGTAAAGCCTGGGGAAGTTAGGCAGCCTGGCTTCGTACACCGAAATGAGTTGCGGCACCAGGAACAGCATGCCGCCGACCCACAACTGCCAGCTCATTCCGAGGAAGGCGGACGCGATGAACATCAGCAGGGCGGTGCGTCCACCGGCCGCCGCGATCCGCTGCGCCACCCCGGGCGTCGCCAGTGACCCCGACTGGACCTCGCCGAGGCGGCCGGGGTACCACCGCGCGGCGGCCGCCTCCACCACGATCCGCAGCGCGCAGGCGCCGAGGATAACCAGGGCGACCAGAGTTGCGTGGTTCGCGATCGGAAGCGGCGTTCCGGCGAGTCCCGGCAGCGCGGTGATCATCTTCTGAATGGCCCAGGCGCCGATCAATGACGCGATCACCAGGTCGCCCAACCAGGCTCGCCAGTCTGCGATGCTGCGCGCCGCGGAGCGCCGTAGCGGACGGGCGGCGCCGGCGATAATCGGCACCGCGAACCAGATCACCGACAGGCCCAGCAGCGTGCGGATGTCGGCGGCCGACCCGAGGTGGCCCGACACGAGCACCCCAGTGATGAACACCGTCACCGCGAAAAAGCCTGCGAGCGCATCGAACACACCGAGTGCCGCGATAGCGGTCAGCAGCCACGCCGACGGCGGGGTCGACATCCCGCCGGTCTCGCGAAGCGTCAGAACGGCAAGGATGACGCCGACCAATGGCAGCGACACGGCGGCAGAGCCGAAGATCGCCCGCGCCGCCGAGCCGTCGACCACGACGCGGGCCAGCAGCGGCGAGTGCGGCGCCAGCCGCCCGGCCAGTGTCCGCAGCGCCACGTCGACGCGTTGGGTGCCCGGCCACCGCCATGTCCTCGAACGGTCGCCGAGTGCGGCGTCGACCGTCGCGCGCTGAAACTTGCCCGCCCGGACCGCCGCCAGCCGACCCCCACTGGGCTCGCCCGCGTTCGCGGGCACCGTGAGGCCCCCCACGCCGCGCAGCATCGCCTCGCCGCCGAGCATGGACACCAGGGCGAACAGCGCGACCTGGAGGTTCACCACGACGGCTGGGGGAAGCACCGAGGCGAACGGCAGGGGTCCTGAGTCCTTGGGGGTGGTGGCCGCCGCCGGTCCACGGCCGCTGAGCCAGTTCGCCAGGGGTATCGCGGTTGGCGTGGCGGCCGCCCCTGCCTCTGCCTCGTGGGATCGCCGATGCGGATCGGCGCCCGATCGCCCGGCGGCGACCGCCGACGTGCCATCGGGGTCGCCGCCGCCGGGTACCGCATCGGTGGTGACCGCCGCCGGCTCCACCACCGGCGGTACCGTCACGACGGGTACCACGGATACGGGCTCCGTGACCACCGCCCTGACGCCACCGCCCGTCTGCGTAGGTGCCGCCTGGTCCGTGGGGCTGACCGCCACGATGACCACCGTCGAGGCCACCTCACCCTGTTCGGGGACGACGAGGGTGACGACGAACGAGTCCACGTCAGCGCCGGTGGCGGCGGCGCGCGGAGCGGCGGCGGCCTGGCGGGCCTGCATGGTTGGGGTGTAGGTAAAGGTGCCGTCCGGATTGACCACCACAGTGCCCTTGCCGGTGGTGGTGCTGCCCACGTAGGTCACCGGGATGTCCACCATCGGATCGGCGCTCACCGTTCCGGTGACCACCCCGGCGCTGTCGGGAGCGGCGACGGTCGCGGTTGGGGCGAATCCCAACGGATCGGCGTTCGGGGCGATCGGCACCTCGACAACCACCCCGGCCGTGTCACCGTTGAGATCGTCGACGGTGACTGTGAACGAATCCTGCGTTGGCCCACCGTGGGCGGCCGAATAGCGTGCCGCGTTGGTCGGCCCGTATAAGAAGGTGCCGTCGTCAGGACTGACCTGCACATAGCCGCTCGTGGTGGGTCCGGAACCTGAGTACACCAGCGGATAGTCGGAGATCGAGTTAGTCGTCACCACACCCTCGACGACCCCGTATTCGTTCGGAAGACCAACCGTGGCAACCGGATCCAGTCCCGAGTCGGCGGCGGCGAACGAGAACGCGGTCGCAGCCAGCGAGGCTACCTGGGGCGTCTGGTCGATCTCGACAACGTCGAATCGCCGGCGTGTCCAACCCAACACCGCCCAGCCTGCCAACTGGTCGACAGGAGGCGCGGGCCCGGGGGCGGTGTCTGACGTGCTGGCGATCAGGACGCTGTGCAAGGCGCCGCCGGGTGCCGGGGCAGGCACCGGTGGATGCACCTCGGGGGGTGCTTCGAGCGTTACCGGCGCCACCGCCAGCACTCGGGGCGCAGAATGGATCGCCTCGGCAGGCACAGGCTCAGCGTGATCCGCAGCGGCATCGGATTCGTCACGCGATGCCGCGGGCGTCAGGTCCGGGGACATTATGCGGGCGGTCGCCGCAGCAGCCTTCCCGGCCGGGTTGTCCGAATACGGCCGCGGCGTTTCAGTTCGTCCTGTCGCGGGGTGACCGGTGCCGTTACGGGAGTTAGCGGACGATGGGGGAAGCTCAGCCGGCCCGGGCCCCGGAACCCGGTGATCCGCGGGTGCATCGGCTTCGTCCTGCGAGTCGGCGGCCGGAGGGACGATGCCGGCGATGGGCGCATCCCGCTCCCCGACCGGGCTGTTCGAATTTCGTGGTGCGGTCTCAGTTCGTTCGGTCCCGCCGCGACCGGTG
>JAGQTW010000411.1 GCA_020438785.1 Mycobacterium sp.
GGGCACCGGGTTCGACTGCTTCGACACCCTGGCACACACCCTGGACCCGCGCATCCAGGGCACCGAGTTGAAGAACCGGCTGCTGCTCAAGGAGGGCCTGGAGGCCCAGGGTTTCGTGAATTACGACAAGGAATGGTGGCATTTCACCTACCAGCCGGAGCCCTACCCGGACACCTACTTCGATTTCCCCGTGGACCCCGCCGATTTGACCAGTCGCAACTAACTTCCGGCAGTGGTTCGGGAATTCCTTGCATATGCAGCGACAGCGGCTACGACCTCGGGAAACCCGCCTTTTCGGACCAAATGGCTCATTTTGGCAGCCGCCAAGTAATAAACGTCGGCGTCAAAATGCGAACAAAAGTCCAATGTCCCCGCCGGGGGGTGCCACAAGTCCCTGTCGCGGCCCGACCACCCGGCGGTAAACCTGGTGTGCTGTCTTCAATAACCGTCACCGCCGCATCGCCAAAGGAAAGGCCGTCCACATGAGCAACTTCCTCGACGAGCGGCGCTACGCCTGGCGGATGATCCGCGCGGCGCGTCAGGTCCAGGCCACCACGACGAGCGTCGACGGCATCGCGACGAGCCGCGAGGAGATCATCGCCCTGCTCGACGCGGCCCTCGACGCCGGCCTGGACCGCTCCGAGTTGATCGTGGAACTGGCGAACCTGGGGGCCCGCTTCTTCACGATCTGCGATCCCGACACCGCCACGAAGTACGAACTGACTGCCTGAGCCGCACCACGGCCGAATCGGGCCGCCCGAATCAGGTTGTCAGGGAACCGAATTCGTCCAGCAGGGTGCGCCGCAACAGGTGCATGGCCACCGTCGTGGACCGCTCCCGGACGTCCGGGCGCGCGCCGGGCAACTGCAGCGAGCGGATCACCGTGACGCCCTCGGCCAGCCGAACACAGAACCAGACGGTGCCGACCGGCTTTTCGGGCGTGCCGCCGTCCGGGCCCGCCACCCCGGTGATCGCCACCGCGGTGTCGGCGCCGAACCGCTCGACCGCGCCGAGCGCCATCGCCTCGGCGACCTCCTGCGACACCGCGCCGTGCGCCTCGATGAGCGCCGGATCGACACCGAGCAGGTCGATCTTGGCCTGATTCGCATAGGCCACCACCCCGCCGGCCACGTACGCCGACGACCCCGGCCGATCGGTGAGCCGGGCGGCGAGCAGGCCGGCCGTGCACGACTCCGCCGTCGCGATCCGCCGGCCCCCGAGCAGCCGGGCCACCTGATCGTCGACCAGCGAGCCGTCCTCGGAGAAGATCATCGACCCGTGCCGCTCGCGCATCAGGGCCATCAGCCGCCGGTAGGCCTCCGCGCTGTGCGGCTCGTAGCGGGTCACCATCTCCACCTCGCCGCGGCGCAGGCAGGTGGTGATCTCCAGATCGGCGAAGCCCGCAACCACGCCCTCGGCCTCGCGCAGCGTCTCGGCCAGGCCCGACTCGGGAAGGCCGAAGATCCGCACCGTCTCCTGGTGATAGACCGTGCGCCCGGCGATCGCCTGCTGCACCACGGCACTGGCCATCGCGGCCGGCCACATGGCCTGCAACTCCCGCGGCGGTCCGGGCAGCACCAGCACCGTCGGTGTGCCGGGCACCACCACCCCGGGCGCGGTGCCGACCGGGTCGAGCACGTCGGCACCAAAGGGAACCATCGCCTGCTTGCGGTTGGCCGCCATCACCGCCTCGAAGTCCACCCCGGTGAACCGGGCCATCAACGACTTGAGGATCGCCGCGATCTTGGCCTCCAGCGCCGTGTCGAGCACCAGGTCCCGACCGGCGAAGTCGGCCACCGTCTGCACCGTCATGTCGTCGGCGGTCGGCCCCAGTCCCCCGGTGGTGACGATGAGGTCGACGCCCTCGGCGGCCAGGAAGCGCAACTGGGCTTCGATGTCGGCGGCCCGGTCGCCGCAGATGGTGATGTGGGCCAGCTCGACACCGAGTTCCAGCAGCCGGTCGGCCACCCACGGTCCGTTGAGGTCGGCGACCCGCCCGGTCAGCACCTCGGTACCGGTGACCACGATCCCCGCCCGCACGCTCATGTGGCCGCCGATCCGGTCGCCTGCCCGAGCGCGGCCAGCCACGCGTCCAGGTCGGGAACGAAGAAGCCGATGTCACCGGTGGCGGTGTGCACCACCAGATGCGTCCATCCCCCGGCGACCCCGCCCTTGAACACCTTCGCCTGCCCGACGCCGGTGATCTGCTCGAGCGGAATGGTGATCGTGATGCCGGTGAGGGTGACGAACACCAGCCGCCGGCGGGTCAGGGCGATCCGCCCGTTGTTACGGACCGCCGGATAGCCGGGCGCGGTCGCTCCCCGGTAGACGCCCTTCTCCCACGGACGCAGCACCGACTCGGCCTCGATCTCGGCGGCAAGCGGCTCCATCGCGGCGCGATACCGGCGCCGATACACACCGAAGACCACCACGCCGACCACGGCCAGCACCGCGAGGATCGCCCCGGTCAGGACGACCACCAAGGTCACGACGCTCACCGCGCGCCGCGCCGGATCAACGGGCGCCGGGTGCGCGGACCACCAGGGGTACAGCGGGGAAACAGGCCGCCATCTCCGAGCGCGACTTGCGCAACGCCGAGGTGCCGTAGCCCTTTTTGCGGTGCGCGGGGTGGATCCAGATGCGGAGGTTCACCTCGCCGTTGATCAGCTCACCGAACACCATGCCGACCTTCTCGTCGCCGTCGATGGCCACGAACCAGGCGGCCTCCTCGGCACGCAATCGTTCGCGGGCGGAACGGATCTCGTCGTCGAGCTCCCCGGCCGGAGACCCCGACCCGTCGCCCGCCGCACCCATCTCCTCGGTGCGGGTGGCGAAGATGTCGCGGTCCGCCTCGTGCGAGAAGGGGCGCAGCTGCAGGCTCTCGTCGGAGCTGGCCGGCCGCTCCTTGAGGGTGAAGCTCAGCTGGCTGTTCAGATCTTCGAGTTCCTTGGCGATGCGGCGGCGCGAGTCCTTGGTGAGCCGGTCGAACGACATGCCCATCACGGCCTCGCTGCCGATGCTGGAGGTGCCGAGCAACTCGGTGATGGCATCGACGGCCGACTGCCGGTCGGCGGACTCAACGATCACATCGAGCACTTCGTGGCGGCGTTCCAGCGCGGTCAACAGGGCGTCGGCGATCTCACGGCGGGCGGCGGCACGGTCTTGGTCGGTCATGGCGTAAAGAGTAGAACGGCTCGCTGTGCCCAGCGGCGTTGCCGCCAACTCCGGCCAAACCGGTCCCGTGACCGGCGCCGGCGGCGGTCCCGCGGCGACTGGTGCGAAGATGATCCGGCAGCCCGGCGGGCCGCGCTCACCGTGAGGAGTCCTGGTTTCCGTGGCGAAGACCCTGCTGAAGATCTTCGGCGTGGTTCTGCTGCTGGTATGCGCGGCTGACCTGCGGGTGGTGCTCAACCCCGCCCCCGCCGCCGCCCAGGACATCGAACTGGCCGACGGCTGGAGACTCGCCTCGGCCACCGGACTGGCCGCCGACGGCAAGGCGCTGTCCACCCCGGGTTTCGACGACGCCGCCTGGCACCCGGTGCGGCGGATGCCGGCCACGGTGCTGCAGATCCTGGAGGACGACGGCGTCTACCCGAACCTGTACTACGGCAAGAACCTGCTCACCGAGGTGCCGCAGGACCTCTACAAGCAGGACTGGTGGTACCGCACCACGTTCACCGCGCCCGCCGACCGGCAGACCTATCGGCTGGACTTCCCCGGCATCAACTATCGCGCCGAGATCTGGCTCAACGGCCACCGCGTCGCCGACGACCGGCAGATCGTCGGCATGTACAACGGCCACGACCTCGACGTCAGCCGGTGGATCCAGCCCGGCAGGCCCAACACCCTGGCGGTGAAGGTCATCCCGGAGCGGGCCATCCAGGACGTCGACGGCGTCGAGTTGGCGGACAGCTGGTACGACTGGATCAACTGGCGTTACCTGGGCTACCAAGGTCCCAACAAGAACCCGGCCAACGGCAACTCGTTCGTCCCGGACCGAAACGCCGGCATCTGGAAGCCGGTGTACCTCAGGACATCCGGTGCGGTGTCGATCGGCGCGGCCACCGTCAACTCCGAACTGCCGCTGCCCGACACCGACAGCGCCCGGCTGACCGTCTACGCCACGCTGCACAACCATTCCCCCGCCCGGGTGCGCGGCGTGCTGCGGGCGACGATCACCCGCGACGGCAAGACGCCGATCCGCGTCGACGAGCCGGTCGCGCTGGCGCCCGGCGAGGACCGCGAACTGAGCCTGGGCCCCGACGAGTTCGCCCAGCTGCGGGTCAGCCACCCGGATCTGTGGTGGCCCTACACCATGGGCCGCCCCGACCTCTACGACCTGCACCTGGAGTTCGTGCAGAACGGCGCGGTCACCGCGGCGGACTCGCTGCGCTTCGGCATCCGCTCGATCACCCAGGGCCGCGACGGCGAGGACACCGTCGCCGGCCCGGACGCCGGCGGCAGCTTCTACCTGAAGGTCAACGGCAAGGACTTCCTGGTCCGCGGGGCCACCTACACCCCGGACCTGCTCTACCGGTACGACCCGGACCGCGACGCGGCGATCCTGAGCTACGCCAGGGACCTCGGTGTGAACATGCTGCGGCTGGAGTCGAAGATCTCCTCCGCGCGGTTCGTCGAGATGGCCGACGAGATGGGCATCCCGCTGATGTACGGCTGGATGTGCTGTAACCAGTGGGAGAAGTGGCAGCAGTGGGATGACGAGGACCGCCGCGTGGCCCAGGAGAGCATGCGGTCCCAGATCGACATGCTGCGCTCGCACGCCTCGGTGTTCGTCTGGGCCAACGGCAGCGACGGCAGGCCGCCCGCCGAGGTGCTGGCGAACTATCACCGCATCCTGACCGACCTGCACTGGCAGAACGCCACCGTGGACACCGTGTCGTCGCTGAACCGGGACGCCGACGGCAGGACGCTGTGGGACGGCATCCAGATGGCGGGGCCGTACAGCTGGCGGCCGCCGTCCTACTGGTTCTCCAACCAGTACGCGGCGGCGCGGGGCTCCTCGGCCGAGCAGGGCGACAACGAGCACATCCCGCCGTACGCCAGCCTGCGCCGGTTCATCCCGCCCGACAAGCTCTGGCCGATCAACGACACCTGGTTCTTCCACGCCGGGTCGGG
>JAGQTW010000047.1 GCA_020438785.1 Mycobacterium sp.
CGTCGTAGCGGGTGGCGTACTCGACGGCGAGTTCGGCGATCAGCGGCTCGGCCAGCTCATCGTCCTGATGGACGGGGATGAAGCGGAGCGGCGGCACCCCGTCATTGTGCTGGCAAAGCCCTTTCCCGCGAAAGTTGACACCTGTACAGTCCGCGGCCATGGACAACATCCGGGGCAAGACCGTCGCGATCACCGGCGCGGCCCGCGGCATCGGCTTCGCCACCGCCCGGGCACTGCTGCAGCGTGGGGCACGGGTGGTGATCGGTGACCGTGACGTGGCGTTCGAAGAGTCCGCCGTCGCGCAGTTGAGCACGCTCGGGCCGGTTTCGGGTCACCCACTCGACGTCACCGACCCCGAATCGTTCGCGACCTTCCTGGACAAGGCGCGCGCCGACGGCGGCGGCCACATCGACGTGCTGATCAACAACGCGGGGGTGATGCCGGTCGGGCCCTTCCTGGACCACTCCGAGCAGGCGGTGCGCACCGCGGTCGAGGTGAACTTCTACGGTGTGCTCACCGGCTGCCGGCTGGTGCTGCCCGAGATGGTCGCGCGCAGGCGGGGCCACATCGTCAACATCGCCTCGCTGGCGGGCATGCTGGCCGTGCCCGGCCAGGCGCTGTACGCGGGCACCAAGTTCGCGGTGGTGGGGCTGTCCACCGCGCTGGCCGACGAGTTCGAGCCACAGGGTGTCCAGATCAGTTGTGTGATGCCGACATTCACCAACACCGAGCTGATCGCGGGCACCAACGCGACCGGGGCGACCAGGCCGGTCCAGCCAGCGGACATCGCCGCGGCGGTGGTCAAGACCCTGGACAACCCGAAAACCGCTGTCTCCGTGCCCTATCCGCTTCGGTTCGTCGCCGCCGCGACCGCGTTCCTGCCGCCCCGAGGACGCCGTTGGCTGTCGGCGAAGATGGGCACCGACCGCGTCTTCCTGGACTTCGACACCCAGGCCCGGGCGGCCTACGAACAGCGCGCACAGACGGCCACCGGTGTGCTGGAACCCCCGAAGACGCAGTCCGACTAGCCGATCCCGGGCGCGGCGTCGCCGTCCCGGTAGGTCTCGATCGCCGCGATGTGTTCGATCAGCATCTCGGGTCCCACCCGGCGGATGTCGTCCTCGCCGGCGGCTCCGACGAGCGCGAAGCTGATCCGCTCGGGGAAGTCGTCCTCGTCACCCGATGTCGTGAACCACACCCGCGTCGCGGGTTCCATTGCCTCATCGTCGAATTCGGTGATCGACGGCGGGTAGATCCAGCTGGCCAGTCCCTCCAGCGAGAAGTCGGTGTCGAACGTCCAGCCCCGCTGCGCGATCCACTCGTCGAACACGGTCGCCGCCTGCACCAGCTCCACGACGTCGGGCGGGTATTCGTCGTCCGGCGCGTAGTCCACCCCCAGCACCGACTCGACGACGTCGCGGGCGGCGAGCTCGGCGGGCTCGCCCGCCTTGAGGATCGAATCCATCACCTGATCCGGCACCCACCGGGTGTCCCGCGCGTCCCGGCGCTTCTTGCGGCGGGCCTTCTTGGCGTCGGAGTGGCGCGACACGCTCAGCCCAGCGCGCGATCCAGGTCGGCGATCAGATCGTCGGTGCCCTCCAGTCCGACCGAGACCCGCACCACCCCGTCGCCGAGACCGATGGCGGCCCGGCCCTCGGGCCCCATCGCGCGGTGGGTGGTGGTGGCCGGATGTGTGATCAACGATTTGGCGTCGCCGAGATTGTTCGAGATGTCGATCAGCGACAGCTTGTCGAGCACCTCGAACGCCCGCTGCTTGGCGGCGCCCTCCGGCGCGGCCAGTTCGAAGGTCACCACGGTGCCGCCGCCGCTCATCTGCCGTTTGGCCAGATCATGCTGCGGGTGTGACGGCAGGAACGGGTAGCGCACCCAGCGCACGGCGGGGTGCGCCTCGAGGAACTCCGCGATCCGGTGCGCCGAGGAGTTGCTGTAGTCCACCCGAACCGCGAGCGTCTCCAGGCCCTTGAGCAGCACCCAGGCATTGAAGGCGCTCATCGCGGGGCCGGTGTGGCGCATCAGTTTCTGCACCGGGCCGTCGATGTACTCCTTGTCGCCGAGGATCGCCCCGCCGAGCACCCGGCCCTGCCCGTCGATGTGTTTGGTGCCCGAGTAGATGACCACGTCGACGCCGAGCGGAAAGCCCTGCTGCAGAAGCGGCGTGGCGAAGACGTTGTCCAGCACCACCTTCGCGCCCGCCGCGTGGGCCAGCTCGGAGACCGCGGCGATGTCGACCAGCGACTGCATCGGATTCGACGGGGTTTCGAAGAAGACCGCCTGCGCCGGCCTCGACAGCGCCGCCTCCCACTGCGACAGATCGTCGCCGTCGACGAACTCGACCTCCACACCCCAGCGCGGCAGGATCTCGCTGCACACCACGAAACACGATCCGAACAGGCTGCGGGCGGCGACCAGTCGGTCGCCCGCGCCGAGCAGCGCACCGAGCGAGGTGAACACCGCCGCCATCCCCGAGGCGGTGGCGAACGCCGCAGGTGCCCCCTCGATCAGCCGCAGCCGCTCCTCGAACATCGAGATCGTGGGGTTGCCGTAGCGGGAGTAGACGTAGCGGTCGATATCGCCGGTGAACGCCTTCTCCGCCTCGGCGGCCGAGGAGTAGACGTAACCCGACGTCAGGTACATCGCCTCGGCGGTCTCCTCGAAGCCCGAACGCAGCAGGCCGCCGCGCACGCCGATGGTCGCCTGGCTGACCCCGTCGGGCAGCGGCGCCGGGATCCGCACCGATGGCACGTCGGGGTCGGTCACGACTGTTTCCAGGGCAGCCCGAGGGCGCGCCAGCCGTTCGAACTACGGTGGCCCTGCTCGTCGAGCTGGCCCTCGAAGCCGTCGAGCATGTTGTACGACGGGGCGATACCGGCAGCGGTCGCCGCCTCGGCGGCCGGGATGGACCGGTTGCCGGAACGGCACAGGAAGACCACCGGGCGCTCGCCCGGGTTGACGCCGGCGGCGATCAGGTCGGACACGAAATCGTCGTTGTGCTGGCCGGTGCCGTGGTTCCACTCCACGAACACCACCTCACGGCCGAGGCCGCTGAGGTCCGGCACGCCGACCCAGCGCCACTCGGCGTCGGTCCGACAGTCCACCAGCACCGCGTCGGGGTTCTCGCTGAGCAGCCGCCAGCTCTCCTCGGGCGTGATGTCTCCTGCATAGCTCACGCGCGTGAGTGTCCCACAGCTAGCCGGGTCCGGGCGAACAGACCTTCCAGTCCTCGCCGTCGCGGGTGAACACCATCGGCGTGGTGACCTCTTCCTCCGGCGAACGCTCGAAGTGATAGGTCACCGTCGCGGTGGCCCGGTCACCGGTGATCGCCACCGCGGTGACGTCGTCGACGAACCGCGCGCCCTTGGCGGTCGTCGACTGATGTTGGCGGGCAAGCACTTCGGACTCGCCGCCGTGTTCGGCCGCGCAGGTGAAGCTGCGGAAGGCCGCGTAGTCGCCGCGCTGCAGCGCGTCGTTCTGGCCGACCGCGGCGCGCGCGACCCGCAGTTCCGGCGTCAGGCCGTCGCCGCGGAAGAACGTCGAGATCCAGAAGGCGATCAGCACGAGCACAACGACGCCCACCGCCGTCAGGATCGGCATCAGGCTGGAGCGGTCCTGCTGTTCGTCGGGACCGGTCATGGGTGCCACAGCTTCCGCAGCGCGGTCGAGGCGCGCCGGACCCGGTCGCGGGCGGTGGTGACGTCACCCGCGGTGGCCAGGGCCAGACCCAGCCGGCGCTGGGCGGCGCCCTCGTGGTGGCCGAAGATCCGGACGTCGCTCTCGGGCACCTCCAAGACGTCGGCCAGCACCCCGGCCGGGTCCGGGCGGTCACCGAGCGGGCCGGTGGTCTCCTCGGCCGACTCGGCGCCGGAGTACCACACCGCGGCGGCGCCCGGCGAGATCATGATCGCGTCCACCGGCAGGCCCAGCACGGCCCGGGCATGCAGCTCGAACTCCGAGAGCCGCTGGGTGCGCAACGTCACCAGGCCACTGTCGTGCGGGCGCACGCTGACATCGGAGAAGTACACCTCGTCACCGCGGACCAGCACCTCCACCCCGAACACGCCGCGGCCGCCCAGCGCGCGAACCATCCGCGCCGCCACGGATTTCGCCGCGCCCAGGGCGGCCTCGCTCATCTGTTGCGGCTGCCACGATTCCAGCACGCCGCCGTCGACCTGACGATGGCCGATCGGCTCGCAGAAGGACAGCGCCGGGCCATCCGGGCCGTCGGTGCGCACGGTCAGCAGGGTCACCGCGTAGTCGATCTCCACGACCGTCTCGGCCAGCACCCGATTGTGCGTCACCCGGCCGCCGGCGGCGATCGCGCGCTGCCAGGCCGGCTCGACGTCCTCGGGCCGCAGCAGCACCGACTCGCCTTCGCCGGGGACCCCGATGACCGGCTTTACGACCATGGGGAAGCCGGCGTGCTCGGCGACGGCGGTCAGCTCCGCGACCGAACCGGCGAACCAGAACGGGGCGGTGGGCAGGCCCAGCTCGTCGGCGGCGAGCCGGCGCATCCCCTCCCGATCCAGGCTGAGCCGGGTGGCCCGGACACTGGGCACCACCTCGGTGGCGCCGCTCTCGGCGGCCGTCGACAACGCGTCGATCGCCACCGCGTTGGTGTCGACCACCACGTACGTCGGTTGCACGCGGCCGATGACGGCGGTCAGCTCGTCGGGGTCGGTCATCTTCACGACCAGCGCCTCGTCGGCGGCGTCGTGGGCCGGGGCGCCCGCGTAGCGGTCGACGGCGATCACCTGCGCGCCCAGGCGCTGGAAGGCCAGCACCAGTTCGCGGCTCAGCTCACCGGACCCGACCAGCATCACGCGCATGATGCCCAAGGATAGGTGGGCTCAGCCCCGAGTAGGCCAATGCCAGGGCGGCTCGTCGAGCAGGCCCTGTCCCACGATCGCGGTCTGGCCCGACTCCTTGACCAGCTCGATGCTGTTGACGTCGCGCTTCCGTGTACGCAGCGCGCTCACCAACGCCGCCGCATGGGTGACGACGACGAGCTGAGAACGCTCCGAGGCGCGGGCGACCAGACCGGCCAGAGCGGGCAGCAGGTCGGGATGCAGGCTGGCCTCCGGTTCGTTGAGCACCGT